>NZ_JAUBUC010000058.1:30477-43730 GCF_036705285.1 Microcoleus sp. B4-C1
CCTTCACAAACCACGCCACGACCTGCTTAACTGTTAATTGTTCGATCGCGCTTTCAGATTCTGTCGCAATTTGCCTCAAAGGCCGCAAAGACGCAATTACCAAATTCGTAAAAAAGTTTTCAAAACTCGCATCAAGTTCGATCGACCCTTTAATACTCTCATCATTCTTAATCCAATCCATCACCTGCCCATTAGTCACCTCAGCCACCGGCTTCCCAGTCTCCCCAGCAATTTGCTTGAGCACCCTCAAAGCATAAATTGCCAGCCGTGCCGAAAACTTCTCCTTCGGCGACAGCAGCGCCATATCAACTTCGGCGCACTCTTCCGGCTTTAAAAAATCTGCTAGCGGTTCCATATATTAAAAATTGGTAATTGCTAATCGGTAATCGGTAATTGGTAATCCCTGACATCCGTGACATCCGTTACACTCATCCGTTGTCGAACTTCCATGCGTGACATCCGTTAAATCCCGTACATTGCCTGTTGCCGAACTTCTTCCTTCCTTCTGGCAATCATATAACCGCAGCGGTGTTCCCCATCAATAATCCAGTGAGTCCGCTCCACAATACAATCCGGCAAAACCGCCGCAAACATTTCCAACTCATTGCCACACACACTCGGAAAAGTTTCAGCAACATTAGAAATCGCGCAGTTGTGTTCCATCAACACAAATCGATCGCCCTTCCCAGCGCGATCGCACATCCCAACCTCTACCGATTCTACAGGATAACACTCAGCCATATAACCTTCAGCCCTGCGGAGTTCCATTAACTTAGTCACCCGCTCTTGCAGCGAACCCGCACCCACCAGCCGCCGATACTCCGTCGCCTTGCGCTGCCACTGTTTTTGCAGGATAGTAATCACTTGCTCGCGGCCGACGGTTTCCGCCAACGTATCCAGGAAAGAGACAGCAAAATCACCATAACGATTCGGGAATCGATCGCGCCCCTGACTGGTAAGCTCATAAATGTGCTGCGGCCGCCCCATCCCAGCCTGAACCGACTGATACTGAATCAGCCCCTCCGCTTCCAAATCCTTCAAGTGACGGCGAATCGCCTGCGGGCTCATATCCAAAGACTCCGCCAACTCAAGAGCCGTCCCCTGCCCCCCCTTGAGCAAATATTCCAGGATGTCTTGTTTCGTGGAAGTCTGCTGAGTAGTCTCCATCATCTTCACAAAAAATTATTAATTTGACTTTGACAATATCACTATTGTTAATGTAGCTTAAAATATAGTAAAGCAACAAAATTGTTGTTTAACTACCCAGAGCAGTCCAGCAGAACTCGCTCAAGCCCAGACAGGCATTGCCCCGTCTGCCATCCAGAGAGCATTATCTAGAACACTGAACACGCAAAATAATGAGTTCTACCACAGTCAAAACCTTAGTCAACCAGCCCTACAAATACGGTTTCGTCACCGACATCGAGTCAGACACCATCCCCCGCGGCTTGAGCGAAGATGTAGTCCGCCTGATTTCCGCCAAGAAAAACGAACCGGAATTCATGCTGCAATTCCGCCTCAAAGCATACCGGAAGTGGCTGACAATGACCGAGCCCACCTGGCCCCACGTCAACTATCCCGCGATCGACTACCAACAAATTATCTACTATTCCGCGCCCAAACAAAAGCCCAAAAAGCTCAACAGTTTGGATGAAGTTGACCCGACACTGCTCGAAACCTTCGAGAAACTCGGCATTCCCCTCTCCGAACAAAAACGGCTCGGAAATGTCGCCGTCGATGCCGTTTTCGATAGCGTTTCAATTGCCACAACATTTAGAGAAAAGTTAGCCAAAGATGGCGTTATTTTCTGTTCCATCTCAGAAGCAGTCAAAGATTATCCCGAACTAATAGAAAAATATCTCGGCAGCGTCGTACCAGTTGGCGATAACTTTTTCGCAGCCCTCAACTCCGCCGTATTCAGCGACGGTTCCTTTGTTTACATTCCCAAAGGCGTAAAATGCCCGATGGAATTGTCAACCTATTTCCGCATCAACAACGGAGATTCCGGCCAGTTCGAGCGCACCTTAATTGTTGCAGAAGAAAACAGCTCAGTGTCTTACCTCGAAGGCTGCACCGCCCCCATGTTTGACACCAACCAACTGCACGCCGCCGTAGTGGAATTGGTAACAATGGACAATGCGGATATCAAATATTCAACAGTGCAAAACTGGTACGCTGGCGACGCCAACGGCAAAGGCGGCATTTACAACTTCGTGACGAAACGCGGTTTGTGTCAGGGAGTAAATTCTAAGATTTCTTGGACACAAGTAGAAACCGGTTCCGCGATTACTTGGAAATATCCCAGTTGCGTGTTAGTCGGCGACAACTCGGTGGGCGAATTCTACTCCGTAGCGCTGACAAACAACAAACAGCAAGCTGACACCGGCACCAAAATGATCCACGTTGGTAAAAACACTCGCAGCACGATTATTTCTAAGGGAATTTCGGCGGGAAATTCATCCAACAGCTATCGCGGCTTAGTGAAGATGGGGCCGAATTCTAAAGGCTCTCGCAATTACTCTCAGTGCGATTCGATGCTGATTGGGGATAACGCTCAAGCGAATACTTTCCCTTATATTCAAGTGCAGAACCATACGGCTAAAGTGGAACACGAAGCTTCTACTTCTAAGATTGGGGAAGAGCAATTATTCTTCTTCGCACAGCGGGGAATTTCCGCAGAAAATGCTATTTCTATGATGATTAGCGGTTTCTGTAAAGATGTTTTCAATCAGTTGCCGATGGAATTTGCGGCGGAAGCTGACAAGTTGTTGAGTCTGAAACTCGAAGGAAGTGTCGGGTAGAAGGAAGTTCGGCAACGGATTATGTAACGGATGTAACGGATGTAACGGATGTCAGGAAGAAAATATTTTGGCGGGCGAGAAACCCTCGTTACCAGGCTCTGCCTGGTAACGCATATCTAGAGGCTCTGCCTCACATTTCTCTCTCCCGTTTCCAACGAGGCAGAGCCTCGCGACAGGCATTCCTAGGCACAGCCTAGGAACGAGAAGAAAAAACTGTAAAGTGCATTGAGGAAAAGGACAAAAATAGATGATTGTTGAAAATAGTCAAGTGGTGCTATCCGTCCGCGATTTAACTGCGAATGTGGAAGATACCCAAATCCTTAAGGGTTTGAATCTGGAAATTAAATCGGGTGAAATTCACGCGATTATGGGCCCGAACGGTTCGGGAAAAAGCACTTTATCCAAGATATTAGCCGGTCATCCTGCTTATACGGTAACGGGCGGAGAAGTTACTTTTCTGGGTCAAAATTTGCTGGAATTACCGCCGGAAGAACGCTCTTTGGCTGGCGTTTTCCTAGCGTTCCAATATCCTTTGGAAATTCCGGGCGTTAGCAATGTGGATTTCTTGCGCGTGGCTTACAATTCTCACCGCAAACATCGCGGCTTGGAAGAATTGGATGCTTTTGATTTCCAAGATTTAATCGAGGAAAAGCTGGATATTGTCAAGATGAATGATTCTTTTTTAGGCCGCAGCGTAAATGAGGGTTTTTCCGGCGGTGAGAAAAAGCGAAATGAAATTTTGCAAATGGCGCTTTTAGAACCGAAATTAGCTATTTTGGACGAGACTGATTCGGGTTTGGATATCGATGCTCTCAAGATTGTCGCCGGTGGTGTGAATCAGTTGTCAACTGCTGAGAATTCGATGTTGGTGATTACTCACTATCAGCGGTTGCTGAATTACATTATTCCTGATTTTATTCACGTCATGGAAGCGGGCAGAATTATCTTGACTGGCCCGAAAGAGTTGGCGCTGGAATTGGAAGAGCGCGGTTATGACTGGGTTGTGGAAGAGGAAGCAGCAGGAGTGGGCGCGCGATGATGAATACGCAAGTTGCTAGTAGGGAAATGTTTTTGACTGATTTGGTGAATCAGTGCGGCAAGTTGGAGGCTGTTAATAACAAAAGTGCGGCTTACGGGTTGCAGGATTTGCGGGATGCGGCGACTGAATACGTGCTTTCTTCGACTTTTCCGACGGTGAAGGATGAAGAATGGCGCTTTACTGATTTGTCGTCGGTGTTGCAAATTCCTTTTCATATACCGCAGAGCAATCAGTCAAAAGTTAAGCTGGCTGATATCATTATGCCAGTGAAAAACAAGGCAGATTTACCATTAAGATTGGTATTTGTCAACGGTTTTTATGCGCCGGATTTGTCAACGGTGGAGTCGTCGGTTTTTCCGAATTTGCCGTTAGCGGAGCCCTCGAAGAGGATCGACTTTTACGCAGGTAATCTATCCAATGTACCCGAAAAATATCAAGGGCGCATCAGCGATGTTTTGAGCAAGCACAGACAGCAAACCGAGGTGTTTACGGCGCTGAATACTGCGGGTTTGGCGGATTCTGCGGTGGTGTTCGTGCCGGCCAATATGTCGATCGACCTTCCGATTCACTTGCTGTTCCTGACAGCGCCCGGTGCATCTCCCACGATGTCCCAGCCGCACTGCTTAGTCATAGCTGAGCCTGGAAGCAATGTCACGCTAGTTGAGGATTACGCAACTATCGGTAATGTACCAGCGTTTACTAATGCTGTAACGGATGTTATTGTCGGCGAAAACGCCACTGTGAATCACGTTCGGCTGCAGCGGGAAGGTGGGGAAGTTGTTCATATCGGCAAAAGTGCGATCGAACAATCTCGCAACAGCCGTTATACTTGTCATGCTATCAGCTTGGGAGGCAAAATATCGCGGCACAATTTAGAAGTTTTTCAGCGCGGCGAAGCCACAGAAACAACTTTAAACGGCTTAACCGTAGCCTTTGGCGAACAGTTATCAGACACTCACAGTGTAATCGATTTCAATCACCCCCACGGTACAAGCCGCCAATTGCACAAGTGCATTATCGGCAACAAAGCTCGCGCTGTATTTAACGGCAAAGTTTTCGTTCGCAAAGCCGCACAATTAACAGATGCCGGACAATTGAGCCGTAATTTGTTGCTGTCGCCGAGAGCTCGCGTAGACACTAAACCGCAGTTAGAAATTGTGGCCGACAACGTTAAATGTTCCCACGGTGCAACTGTCAGTCAATTAGAAGATGATGAACTTTTCTACTTGCAAAGTCGCGGTTTGGATTTAGAAAGAAGCCGCTATTTGCTAATCGATGCTTTTGCGGCGGAAATGCTCAATCAATTACCAATTATTGGGGTGGCGAAAATGCTTTCTACCTGCGTGGCAGTCCAAGGATAACTCATACAAATGAGGATACAGAGGACACAGCATTGCTGTGTCCCTACAACATCTTGCACCATTTTTAACAGCCTGTAGGGGCGGGTTTCACGAATAATAATTAATTGCCTAAAACCAACAATCTCGTAAGCCCGCCCCCACCCAACGACAAATCACTAACTTCAAAAAATATGACACTTATTCAAGAAAAAACACTTGCATCAAAAGTTCGCGGCGACTTCCCAATTTTGAATGAAAAAGTTAACGGTAAACCGCTAGTTTATTTAGACAATGCAGCTACTTCTCAAAAACCCCTAGCTGTGCTCAACGCTTGGCGTGATTACTACGGACAATACAATGCAAACGTGCACCGCGGCGCTCACACTCTCAGCGCCAAAGCGACTGATGCTTACGAAGGTGCTAGAGATAAAGTTGCTGCGTTTGTAAATGCGGCGTCGCGACAAGAAATTGTTTACACTCGCAACGCCACCGAAGCGATTAATTTGGTTGCTTATTCTTGGGGTTTGAGCAATCTGCAAGCCGGAGATGAAATTATCCTGTCGGTAATGGAACACCACAGCAATCTCGTGCCGTGGCAAATGATGGCTCAAAGAACCGGTGCGGTGCTGAAGTTTGTCGAGTTAACGGAAACTAACGAGTTTGATTTGGAACAGTTTAAAACGCTGATTTCCCATAAAACTAAATTGGTGTCAACCGTTCACGTTTCTAATACTTTAGGCTGCATTAGTCCTGTCAAAGAAATCTGCGAAATTGCCCACAGTTTCGGCGCAAAAGTTTTAATAGATGCTTGCCAAAGCGTGCCACACATGATAGTAGACGTGCAAGCAATGGATTGTGATTGGCTGGTTGCTTCCGGTCACAAAATGTGCGCTCCGACTGGCATCGGTTTTCTGTACGGTAAGCTGGACTTGCTGAGAGAAATGCCTCCGTTTTTCGGCGGCGGCGAGATGATTGCTGACGTGTTTCTCGATTATTCTACCTATGCCGATTTGCCGCACAAATTTGAAGCCGGCACGCCTGCAATCGGCGAGGCGATCGCCCTTGGTGCAGCAATCGATTATCTTAGTAACATTGGCATGGATAAGATTCACGCTTGCGAAGCAGAATTGAATGCTTATATGTTCCAACAATTACGGCAAATTCCCGAAATCAAAATTTACGGGCCACAACCAGACAGCAACGGCGAAGGTAGGGCAGCTTTGGCGGCATTTACTGCGGGAGAAATTCACCCTCAAGACTTGTCTACCATGTTAGATCAGGAGGGAGTTGCGATTCGTTCCGGGCATCACTGCACGCAAGCTTTGCACCGCTATTTGAACATTTCATCTACGGCGCGGGCGAGTTTGTATTTTTACAATACTCGCGAGGAGATTGATGTGTTTGTGAAAGCGTTGAAAGAGACGATCGACTTTTTTGGTGGGATTATGGGATAATTTGCTAGGGTGGGCATTTGCCCACCTTGTTAGAACATTGTTTGCCTTTGGCGAACGGAATATCTCGTGAAAATAGTTGAGTATTATAGTTTAATAATACAACCACTAAAAAACATGAATCAATACCCTATTATCCTCATGCCCGACCCTGTTATTCAAGCTCTAGATGCAGTTCCATTCACATGGAAATTTAGTGAACCAAAACCTTTACCTCCTAGTTATAAGCCCCAACCAATTGATGTATTTTTGTTTTTTTATAAATCTCTCCCATTAATTATTCCTTTTGCAACTCTTTCTCTGATTGCCAGTAGAAATATTACCATCACTGTCTATATTTCTGTAGGGGGAATTTTTGTTACTGCCTTGAACTTCTGGCAACAACAAATGTATTACTTACGGACACTTAATCAATACAAGCAACAAATGCGAGATTATAAAGATTTGTTAGCAGAATGGAAAAAGCGTGAGATTCAGCATAAACGGCAGATAGCAGAATCCCAAAAACCTGAAAAGATAAAACAGTATCGCTATCAGATAATTAAAGATATTATCATAAAAACCGTCCCTCCTGAAGGTAGAATTGTCAGTACAAAGTCTCAGTGGCTTGAAAGTAAATTTTATAATAACTTACAGGAATTATTCCCAAATAAAATTAATAACAATTTAATCATCCAAAAAAACCATTCTTATCAACCTTACTGTATAGAAATTTGTTATTTTGATAATTTAACCAATTTACGTATTGATATAACAATTGATAAACCTTATCACTATGAAAGCGGGGAGCCTAAAAATTACGAAGTGCTTGTCCAAGAAAATCAGCGCCATCAACTATTTTTAGAAAAAGGATGGATAGTCATTAGATTTGCTGAGGAGCAAGTAGTCTGTTGGCCACAAAGCTGTTGTCGGGTAATAGCGGAAGTAATCAATCAAATAATAGGTACACCAATTCCCGATGAATTGACAACTGTAGAAACTTTACGACCTATCCAGCAATGGAATGAATTTGAAGCACGACAAATGGCACAGGAGCGCTATAGAGATAATTATTTAATCTAGCGATCTCCCTTTTTTTGACCGCAGATGAACACGGATGAACGCGGATGAAGAAGAGAGCGATCACACCCCAAATACAAGGAGGCGATAATGTTTGTGTTAAACCTATCAGCAGAAAATTGGTTGGGCAACCAGGATGAAGGTGACTTAATAGAAAGTCCTACTTGGAGTCAAATAGAACAAGCCATCCGCGAGTTAAATGGGAAAACTAAAACTTTAGTTACCTTGGGTGCAGATGACGAGTGTTATATGAGCATTGGTGGCGGCGAATCCGGCAAATATATTGTTAACGTAACTTTTGATAACGTTAGCTTCCATAATTTAGTAGATCCATCAAAACCAGATGCAATAGAAAAGCTAGTTGTCGGCGGACAAGAAGGTAATTATTCTGCCAGGATGTGTGTAAATTTAGAGACGGCACTGTTGGCAGCTCAAACATTTACAGTATCAGGACAACTTCAAATATCACTGTCTTGGGAAGAAGAAAAAGAATTAGCGGTGTCATCAAATAAGATTTAACACAACCTAAGTGAAGTGCGAGCGCCTTTTTTTTCATCCGCGTTCATCAGCGTGCATCTGCGGTTTAAAAAAGAGCGCCCTTTTTTGATAGTATCTTGGCTTGTGGTAAAATAAAACTAGAGTTTTCTCAGCTCAAGGAGATTTTGAGATGATTGCTACTACTTCAAGTTTAGCCGAACAGAGAACACTGCTAGAAAACATTAGCTGGCAGACCTTTGAAACGCTGCTCAAAGAAATAGGCGATAAGCGAGGTTATCGCATAGCTTATGATAACGGGATGTTGGAAATTATGAGTCCTTTATACGAACATGAAAATCCCAAGATTAAGTCCGATCGCTTCATTTTCATTTTAGCAGAAGAACTCGGAATTGAAATCAAAAGTGCTGGCTCAATGACTCTCAAGCGAGAACGGGCTAAAAAAGGCATAGAACCTGACAATTGCTATTATATCCAAAGTGAACCAGCAGTCAGAGACAGGGAAGAACTGGATTTAGAAACAGCCCCACCGCCAGATTTAGCAATTGAAATAGATATTACCAGCAGTTCAGTTAATAAGTTTGCCATTTACTCCGCACTTCGCGTCCCGGAACTCTGGCTGTATAACGGGCGAGTTTTGAATTTTTATCAGTTGGTAGAGACAGAATATGTTGAGTGCGACTTTAGTATTGCTTTTCCGTTTGTATCGGTAGCAGAAATGGCTGGGTTTTTCGATCGCACTCAAACGATAGGGGAAATGGCTTTGCTGAAATCCTTTAGGAGTTGGGTTAAGGGTAAAATATAATATTCTCTAGCAAGGTGCGCAGTGCGCACCCTACATAATTAGGTGCTGCGCCCAAGACTATTAAAACTCCCTAATCTCAGGATGAACAAACTGATAACCGGCTGCCTTAATCTTTTGATTCGATACCTTCGCATTATAAGGCCGCACGCTAGGACTTCCATCCCAAGAAACTTTAGGCAGATTGTGAGTTTCAAAAATGCGATCGAGCAATTCACCACTCGATAGCGACACATCGCCAACTAAATTATAAATTCCCTGCAATCGATTTTCCAAAGCAAATGTCAACCCCCCAACAACATCATCCAGATGCACCCAATTTGTAGCATCTTCCCCCCTACCAGGACGAGTGTTCCCAGCCCAACGTCCAAAGATTTTAACTAATTCTCGCCCCGGCCCATAAATTCCTCCCAAACGGAGAATGCAGACGTGAAGATTTTGACTAGATGCTGCTAATAAAACTCGTTCAGTTTCTGCCAGAATTTCACTGTTTGGATTAGTCGGTGCGACGGGTGATTCTTCATTTACCAATTCACCTTGGCGATCGCCATACACAGAATAAGTACCCGTATAAATAACCTGTTTTACTGTCGGTATCTGCTGTAAAACTGATACCAAAGTTGTCGCAGTATCTAAATAACTTTCCCGATAAGCATGAGGATTTGGAGCACCGACGCACAGCATAACAGCATCTTGTTCTTGCAATACAGCCGTCATTGCATCTTTGTCATTTCCTTTGAGCACGGCTACCCGCTGGGCGACATCCTCCAACTCAACTACTCGCGCCGCCGTGGTAGTTGTCGCCGTCACGGTACAATCAGATTTGCCGCGTAAATGTTTGGCTGTCGCAGTACCCACATAGCCGCAGCCGACGATCGCAACTTTCATAAAAAATCCTCCATTGTTTCATGCTGTCTAAAATTATTGCCGGTTTCTGAAATCATGGCGCGCTGAGTTTTGTGGTAAAATGCAAAGCGTCGTTATCAATCGGAGTAGCATCATGTCCGAGAGAGATATTTTTGCCACCTCCTCAGAAAGCGAACTTTTAGCTTTTTATGGTTCTTTGTTTGCGATCGCAGCCGCCGACGGTTCCATTGATATTGACGAACTAGATTTGTTGTTTAAAACCATAAATTTAGACAAATTTTCTGACTCTGCAAAGACTCAAATCCAATCCTACACAGCCAGTCCCCCATCACTGGGCGACTGTTTGCAAACACTCAGCCATTCACAACAACCGCTGCGTTTGGGAGTCATGTATTTTTTAATTAATATTGCTGGCGCAAATAAGACGCTGCATCCGGCAGAAAGCGAGGCGATCCAATCCGCAAAAAAACTGCTGGCGGTTTCCGACTTGCAAATCCAAGCCATGCAGGAATTCATCGCAGACATGAAACAAACACGGGAGGCCGCGCCTAATAAAAATCAGGCATCAGAATCCTTCAATTCTGCTGTTTCCCAGCTTAAAACTAAGGGCATTCCTCTCGATTTAATCGACCGAAAAGGAACCACAAGAAACCTCAGCAACCCCCCAATCAACTATTCAGATGAAAGTTTTTGGGTTAAGCTTAAAAACTTTGCTTTAACCGCAGGAATAGAAGTAGTTGAAAAAGCTTTGATTCTCTACTATACGGCTCAGAACCCAAACGTGCCTGCTTGGGCAAAAGGAGTTGTAGTTGGAGCTTTGACCTATTTTATATCTCCTGTTGATGCTATTCCCGATATATTAGCCGGTATCGGATTTACCGACGATTTGGGAGTATTGCTGGCGGCAATAGCTACTGTTTCAGTATACATTAATGCTGATACTAAAGAACAAGCCAAACAGAAAATGAAAGATTGGTTTGGCTAATAATATTATGTCCGATCGATTAACCGTAATATCCCGGTCGGGCGGGTTTTTAAGATTATCAATTATTGGCAGGTATTGTTGGTGAACCCGCCCCTACAACAATCGCGATCGCTCGACCGAACATGATATGAATCGGACTAACATAATCTGAAGAATATAGCAGTTGTCAATCGGATAAAATACAGGTAAGATACAAGACACGGCACTGCCGTGTCCCTACCCAATATCTGTAATTGACTCAACTGAAAACTTGATTAGTTATTGTGGATTTTCAGTCTTTAATCGGCTTACCATCTCGATTGACAATACGGCTTTCACCATCCTTAGCCGTGACATTTTCATAAACCCCTTCATCCCGCTTCACGTACTTGCTGAACCCCTGATTTTTATAATCGGTGTCCGATGTCGGCTTCATCAACCTCGGAGCGCTCAGCAGTCGGCGTACCGGCGCATCTGCGGGAGTCTCCCCGGGTTCGCGCTTCGCCAACTCGCACAGTTGGCCCCAAGTCGAAACTTCCAGGTTCATGCTGTGCCAAACTTCTAACTGCTGGTTGTTTTCGGGACACAAATAATCGTATACAGGCATACTAAGAATCTCGTTTGCAACTACTAAAATTACTAATTGCACGGTTATTGAGAATATTATAGCTCAACATTACTAATAATTCAACCCTAAAAATTAAACTTTACTATTTTTAACGGTTGTTGAAACCATAAATCAGCTATATTATTAACCCTGTGTGCTTGCTCCCGGATGCGATCGAGACAAAGCCCAAAAGTACGCTACCCTGAAATCCTCTGACTCGATCGCACGATCGCACGATCGACGGCTAGCAAATGCCCGCAAGACTTCCGTGAATGCCGTCAAAGGATTGATCATCATTTTCAGACTGTACGCAAATCACAGATTCTAAGTTTCAAATTTATTTATTTACTCACCACCGAGGATTTACCGATGAGCGATTTCAAAGTTACGCCAGAAGTAGAGCTGAACACAGCTCAAATGTTGGAGCGATACCAACTGCAAGATGAGACAACTCTGCGGCGTTGGGCAAAACTGCACGGCATCAACAGCACCCGTGGTTTCTTCTATCCCAGTGAAGTAGATTTGATGGATCACGCTCACCACCATCTCTACAATTTGGGAATGAGCATTGCTGAGTACCAAAGTCTTTTAGACCGACGCCGCACCAATTCCCAGACACCGGGCGACCAAAATAAAACAGTAGCAAGTCAAGTTGCTGACGAAGCATACGATGCTATAGAAACGCTGACCGATCAGTATGCTGAAGCTATTGATTTAATGGGAGAACGTATAGCAGACCATTTCATCGATGAACTCGATTTATCTGTGATGCGGCACCTTTCTAAAAAAGTGCAAGACCGCCGCACTCTCAACGGTCAAACCAAAAAGCCTAACCGTTTTCTCCAAGTGATTAAAGCCGTGTTGCAACCGAGCAGCGAAAATACGCTTCTGGTTCCCAAAAAAGAAGATGACTCTAGCTTAGAATTAGAACAGCATCACCGACTCGGCTAGCTGCCGATTTCGTTGAAAGACTAAGCGTTACTTATAGCGGTAAGGTGCGCCTAGCGCACCCTACATAATTAGGTTCTGCCTCCAGGACTGTAAAGGCAATAAATTTACTCTTTTCAAGTGTCCGTTACCTGTGAATTATAAATTTAAGACTGGATGCAGATATATTTTGCGCTGGAATTACCTAAAATATATGTTTGATCTAAGACGTAAATCTAGCCCAAGGTAAAAAAATGATTAAATCCTGGATGGTAATTGGAGGCGTCGCCTTTGTAGTAGCACTAGCTGCTAACATAATCGCGCCCAGCGACATCCAATGGTTCAACCGATTGCAGCGTCCGAGATGGCTAGTAATTGAAAAAGCAATTCCGCTAATTTGGACAGTAATTTTTATTTGTGCAGCTTGGTCAGCAGTGATAGTGTGGGAAAAACAACCAGGAACTCAGGAGACTTGGCTGAGAATGGGTTTGTACCTACTTTTAGAAATAGTAACTATGTCTTATACCTCGGTTATGTGCAAACTTAGGAGCCTAAAAGTCGGCACAATAATCGGCGGAACGGGCGCTATTTTAAGCGTAATGCTAGCTTTAAGTGTGTTGCAAGTTTCCGAGCCAGCCGCCCTGTTATTGCTGCCTTACATACTTTGGAGTCCGATCGGCACTTACACCACTTGGGCAATGATGCACCTAAATCCGGCGGATGTTTAGCCTCTCATGGAATTAGTCATTTTAATGGGATTGCACGCAGAGAAAAAAAGCACCTTTTAAACCTAAAATGTGCTCGCTGTTAGATCCCCGGCTTCTTTAGGAGCGCGAATTAAATAACTTACAATTTTAATTGTTATTGTGGGATGGGCGTCCCGCCCGTCCTTTTTGGACGG
>NZ_JAUBUC010000059.1:0-32967 GCF_036705285.1 Microcoleus sp. B4-C1
AGCTGGGTGCGGGGAAACTCGCACGCCCAGACCTAACAGAGAGGGGCGGGGAACAATATCCCCCCTCGACTCAACCCAATGATTTTGTGTGACACCAATATTCTCATCGAATTCTATAAAAACAATACCGCCATCATTCAAGAACTACGACAAATCGGCAGCCATAACTTAACCATTAGCATTATTACCAGAGCAGAACTGTACTATGGCGCACTCAACAAAAACGAACTAAACCGCATTCAAAAACACCTCAACTTACTTCAAAATATTCCGATCGATCGACCCATCTCAGAGCAATTCATTCAACTCATGGCGCAATATTCCCTAAGCCATAAACTCACAATTCCCGATGCCATGATTGCCGCCACCGCCCTAACCCATAACATTAGCCTTTATACCCTAAACCTCAAAGATTTTCGCTTTATCGAAGGCTTACAAATATATCAATCTTCCCTGTCCCCATGACCCAAACGGTTGAACACTGAAATTCAGACTAGCCCGATGCGTCGGTTAATTACAGTGATTCGAGCGTGATGAAGTTATAATGAGTGTCTCGATTTTGGCGATCGCCGACGGTGTGCGATCGATTCTAAATGCTCTCTAATCTCAAATATAATAAAAATAGCTTTTTTCTGTGTGATGGCTTAAGTGTTTAAGTTGAATTGTGCGGCGAACTCGATCGAGGAAAGGAGATTCTGATGGGGAGTAAGAAGAGGTTGACATACATCCTCAAGCGGCGGCATTATTCGACTATATGCAGTGTTGTACCGCAAATGCGATACATTATAAGTTAGGTAGCTTGAGCCTCTGGCTAGGGCCGTAAGGTAAACTCACTTGTTGAGAGTAAAACATAGGTGAATGTTAGTGGCGCTTTTCAGTCGGCTCTTAAATCTCAATACAGGCAGTATTCCGCTAGAAGATTTCTTCACTGAGTTGGTCGCCTACCTCTTCAGTACAGACAAGGAAATTCTCTATTCTTGGCTTAAGAATTTAAACTTATTGGATATAAATATTTATTTGGATGCCTATGTTTCAACACAGAGGGAGTTTGAGCCTCTTGATGATCATCGTTTAGCTAGCCGCCCAGATATCTTAATTGAGCTAGTAGATGCTAAAAGTCGTAGCATCATCTTTATCGAAAGTAAGATTGGCTCTCAGGAAGGCTACGAGCAGCTTTCAAGGTATGCCGAGATTTTGCATGGAATTTCAGGGTTCCAGCACAAATTTCTTTTGTACATTACTCGTGATTTTGATCCAAAAGATCAAGCAGATATTTTCAAGAATATTTCTCAATCTACCGTTCAGTTCAGGCAATTGAGGTGGCATCAGTTCTATCGATTTTTGAAATCTCAGGCAGATACAATGCTTGTTAAAGAAATTGTGACATTTATGGATGAGTATCGCATGGCACATAACAATCAGTTCTCTTCTATTGACGTGATTGCGTTAGCAAATTTCACAAAATCACTAAAACTTATGGAAGAGACAATGTGGGGAGAAGTCAGTCAGCGCTTTGAGAAAGTTCTGGGAGCAATTAAGCAAAAGTCTACAGCTCTTACCCAGATTCAATGGCATGGGCGGTATTTAATGACTGCCTCAATGCCAAGTGGAAGATGGTGGTGTGGTCTAGGCTTTATTCTAAAGACATCACATTTAACTGATTACCCAATAGTACGTCTCGTACTTGAAGTAGATCCTAATTCACCGCGTCGAGCAGAAATTATTGAAACGATGAAAGATATTTGCGAACAGTACGGTTGGAGGGGTTATAACTTAGATAGCTCAAAAGACTGGGCAGGAATAGTTCGAGACAAAAGTTTACAGGATTTTCTTTCTGAAGAAGACCATGTGGTGGCTGTCAAAAGATTTTTCCTGCAAGCACTAGATGAGTTAGAAAAGATCAAAGATCAGTATTCAAAACTTCCTTGGGTAGCAATTCAAGGCAATGGAGAAAGCTCTGATGATACGTTGCCAGCTACCTAACAAATCGTTGCAACGGCGGAATAAAGATAATCGGTGGGGATGCCAGGGTTACTAACCGCCGTTGAACTCAATCGTTATCTCGCAAACGCTGCCTGACTTTGGAGATGATTCGGAAGCTCGATCGAGAGTTAAGCTAAATAAAACTCCGAGTTCTGCATCGATGCTTATTAGAAGCGAATAATTTCGATCGTGCCTCGCGATCGCACAAAACAAACATCAAATTCTCGAAAGAAGTTGGTTTGCCCGAGAATTAATGGAACCTAAGAGGCTTGTTCCCAAGCAAATGCTAGGCGAACGGGTTCCAGATTCCCAATTTGAACATCTACAAATACACCCCGCGCCTCAACCGTTGCCAGATTTCCAGCCAATGGCAAGCGGACAGTTTGTTCCTCCCAAATTGCACCCAATTGCAGACCAATGTCATAAGGTAATAGACTGACCGCAGACCCAGTATCTAGCAGTGCATTCGCCGAGACAGAAAAGCCTGCATGACTCATAGTGATGGGAATCGTGGGTAATGCTTCATCGTCAGAAAAGGGAAACTCGATCGAACTAGGCATGAGTAGATGCCTCTCGATCGTCTCGAATCATCTGCATCATAATGTTTGCCGCTTCCGTTGCATCGTAGAGCGATCGAACCGGATACTCTGATGCAGAAAAGATGACTTGTAGTTCAGCGTCTGGGATTTGCACTGCTAGGAGTTTGAAGAGTGATAATTTGTCTGACTGGCTCAGATTGTTCACCAAAGGTATTAACTCAGCGAGAGACATGGTTTAAACTCCCAGAAGTACGAGAATACATCTATCATAAACGCTGCCTGAGTTTGGAGATGATTCGGAATCTCGATCGAGAATTAAGGATTCCGTAGGAGATTCCGATCAAACTTTATCCTGCCCAAAAACAAAGAAAAAGCCGCCCTAAAAGGACGGGACTTTAGCCCTCCGCTCATTACCAACAACTATCAAGGCAACTCAACAGAACTCGGTTTAGCAATGTGAGGCAAACCCCAGCCCAATTTTTCCCGCAAAATGTGGAAAAACTCAAAAGATTGCACCCGAATAAACCGGGCTTGGTACGGAGCTCGCTCGACTTGCACCCAATCCTCCGGCAGAACATAACATCCGCCGTTACCGTCTACCACCATTACCAGGCGGTTTGGACTTGCCGGCAAAATCTTGACCGGCTCAGTGTTGGAAAACACCAAAGCCCGCGAAGCCATTGAATGCGGGCAAATAGGCAGCAACTGCAGCACCGGCACTCCGGGAATGATCACAGGGCCACCCGCAGAAAGGGCGTAAGCTGTCGATCCTGTGGGAGTTGCGATGATGACTCCATCTGCAGCAATGTCAATAGAAGCGTGCTGACCGATCGCCACTTCAAAATGACACATACAAGTCAGCGGTTCCCGGTGCAGCACCATTTCATTGAGACAAAGGGCTTCCCAGAGGCAGTCGTTTTCTCGAAACAGCCGCACCGCCAGCATCGATCTTTCTTCTATTTCGTATTCTCCGGCGATTACCTTTTCCAAAGCTTGCGGCAGCAAGTTCAGGTAAGTTTCTGTTAAAAAGCCCATGTGACCGGTATTGACAGTCAGCAGCGGCACTCCAATCGGAGCAACTTGGCGAAATGCCGACAGCACCGTACCGTCGCCGCCCAAAACCACTGCAAACTCCATGTCGCTGTCAAAACCGGGGGGGACGAGTTGTTCGATCTGAGTGTGGCACAGGGGGCGATCGGGGCTAGAATAGCCCAGAATTCCTCCCGAACCAGAAACCGAGCAAACCTCCCAGCCGCGGGCAGTCAGCTTGTCTTCCAACTCTGCGGCGATGCGACAAGCCACAGGTTTAACGTCGTTGTATATAATCCCAGCTTTCGGCACTTTAAAATGTAAAGGGCATCTTTTGTTTACTCCGTTTTTTAGTTTTAAGCTGCTCGTACTCTATTTCCTTGAGCTTCTTCATAATCAGATTAAAGTATTCTTCCAGATAAGACTCCAAAGTAGTAGTTTCTTTAGGGTCGATTCCGAAGACACTGTAAACATCATCCATCGGAGCTTTCAAGGGTTTTCCGGCTGCCAAAACTTCTGAAAAAGCCAACCTGTCAGCTACGTTCCAACTCCACTGAAAGAACTTAGCAAATTGACGAGTAGCCTTCAACAAGGCGTCTGGGGTGCGCGTAATTTTGGCTTGCTTGCCTGATAGCCGTTCGCACAACCGCACGATTTCTTCAGCATCCCAAGCGCGATTTCCCACCACCGGAAAGCTTTTTTTCTCGGTTTCAGGAACGGAAAGGGCCCGGACGGCAAATTTAGCAACGTCCTGAGTGTTCATGTAGGCAAGGGCGGATGGCTTGTTGGGCAGCCAGACTGCCTGATTGTCCAAAATTGGCATTGCATACAGGCTCAGCAGTCCTTGCAAAAAGCCGCAAGGTCTCAAGATTGTGTAGTCTAGACCGGATTCTGCTAAGAACAATTCGGTACAGCGCTTGATTTCCAACAAGGGGACTTGGGGATATTTCTCCGCGTCTAGGAAGGAAAAGAATATGTAACGCTTGATGCCTGCTGCTGCTGCTGCTTGGATCAGCGAGACTTTTCCGTCCCAGTCTACTCTTTTGATGCTGACAGAATCGGCTGCACTCGCTGTTGCTGCATCGATAATCGCAGTGACGCCTTCTAGGGCCGGAGGCAGACTGTCTGGCTGGCAAAGGTTCCCCGGTACGAGTTCAGCGCCCCATTCTTTCAAAAATGCAGCTTTTCTGTAACTTCTGACTAAACAGCGCACCTGGTAGCCCTCGTCTAGGGCGCGGCGGGCTATTTGGCGGCCGAGAGTGCCGGTGGCACCTAAAATCAATAAAGTCATCTAGGGATTAATTATGAATCTTAAACTTTCAATAAGATGGTATCAGGTTTTTGTTAAGTTTTTTATAAAAACTTAACAAAAACCTGAAATTTTCTCATTTTAGGCTTGAGATATTCGCCAGAAGGCTTGCTTTCGGCAGCAAGTAGTCTCTAGAAGGCAGAAGGTAGAAGGCTTCTGAAGGATTGGTTGAAAAAAACTTATTCTTCGCCGCCTTGCAATTTGAGCAGGAGGAAGCCTCCACCTATACCCACGAAAATTAGGGAAAAGGACAAAAAGGCTGCATTGAAAATTTCAGGATTCATGATTATATATGTCCAATTGGGCGATCGCATTAATTGACACTCCTCGCCCTGAAGGCACGAGGATTCTTAAGACATTTCGATCTTAATATCCCTAGTAATAGGGTTCCCAGGCTGACCACGAAAAGCACATAGGTGTGTAGTCATATCTCCTCTGTGAATGTTTTGGGCGTAGACTTTCCCCCAGTCCGGGGGTAGGTTTTTAAATCTTGTCTGATCTGCTTATTGTACCATATTCATTTGTTTAGATAAATGTGTTATTTTACTTGAAAATGGAAAAAGCCGTCCTAAAAAGACGGGGTTTTAAACCCAATCTTCTGATAAAGATAATATAATTTGGGTCAACCAGGTACATGAATGCTAAAATTTCAGTGCCGAAATTCCTGTATTTTGTTGGAGAAAACTGCCTTGAGTCTCGATCGGGAATCAAAACTAGCTGTAACTCTGGGAGATCCGGCGGGAATTGGCCCGGAAGTGATTCTCAAGGCATTGGCAGATCCCGCTGCTGCTTTGATGGTGACGGTTTTCGGATCTAGGAGAGTTTTGCAGCAAACTTACGATAAGTTGCGATCGAGCAATCCCGCAGCAGAAGCAGCAAATCCCGAAACATTAAATATTATTGATATTGAACCAGACAGCAAGTGGGGCGAAATAGTCCCCGGTGTCGGTAGTGCAGCTAGCGGGGCTGCTAGCTTTGCTTACATGGAAAGTGCGATCGCCCGTACCATCGCCGGCGAATTCTCCGCGATCGTCACAGGCCCGATTTCCAAAACTTGTTGGCAGGCTGCAGGTTACAATTATCCCGGACAAACAGAACTCCTCGCAGAAAGGGCGAAATCGCAGCGGTTCGGAATGCTGTTTGCCGCCACATCTCCCCACAGTGGCTGGACGCTAGTAACTTTACTGGCTACCACACATATTTCGCTCCGTCAAGTACCCGATGCTTTGAGTCCAGAATTACTGAGTGAAAAACTAGAATTACTGATAGACTGTTTGCGGGAAGATTTTGGGCTGGAAAGACCGAAAATTGCGATTTCTGGCTTAAATCCTCACAGCGGCGAAAATGGCAAACTGGGAAATGAAGAGCAAGACTGGATGATACCTTGGTTGGAAACGCAGCGCGATCGCTTTCCTCAAGTGCAGTTAGACGGGCCAGTCCCCCCCGATACCCTGTGGGTAAAACCGGCTAAAGTTTGGTACGGTTTAGCCAAGGAAGCTCACGACGGTTACTTGGCAATGTACCACGACCAGGGGTTGATTCCAGTAAAATTGATGGCTTTCGATAAAGCAGTCAACACTACAATTGGCTTGCCTTTTGTCCGCACATCTCCCGATCACGGCACAGCTTTTGATATTGTAGGTCAAGGGATTGCAGATGCCTCCAGCATGAAGGCAGCATTGCAGTTGGCGGCCCAGTTGGCTAGTCGCAGAACAGCAGTTAAAATAGGGCGATAGCTTTAGTACGCCTGACGCTTGGAAAAATTGTGTCATTCCTATTGATTTTCGCTGGGGTGAGGCGGCAAGCAAGCTGGTAATTTCCTTCGGTCGATTAAAATCAACTATTGGTAGCGCAGTATGGCAGCATTTAATGATAATTCCGGCAAAATATATCAGTCAGAAAAAGAGGTTTCTGATGCAACTCTGGCAAGTTCTAAAGCTGGAGAGCAACTTCAGGAATTGCTAACCATATTGACTGAATTTCAGTTATTGAAAAAAACCAAAAAAGAGCCAAGCGAGTTGAAATTACCGCTTTCGGAAAAGTCTGTTCAGCGATTAGAGGATGATGAGAATCGGCGCAAACAATTGTCTTTCCTGATCGAATCACCGAGTATTGTACCGGAAGTATTAACTAACGATGAAGAGATACCTTCTCAAAGACGAGAAAACAATAATGAGGAACCGGATTTATCTATAGCCGGGAATGTCGCCAAAAATAATCGCCCCTCGGAGGAAGAATTAGAACAAGCAGTAGAGCAGTTTAAACAGTTGCAACAACTGCTGTTTGAAAGGGATTTACCGGAATTTTACAGTAATGTTTTGAGCGTGGAACAAAGGTTAGAAAATTTTGAGAAGTTGATGTCTGATCCCGAAGAGTTGATGATTTTGCTGAAACCGTTAATTCCTGAGTTAGTGAGAGAAGAATTAGATGGGTTGAAGTTGGAATTACAAAAGGCGATCGCACTC
This sequence comes from Microcoleus sp. B4-C1, assembly GCF_036705285.1. Lineage (NCBI taxonomy): Bacteria > Bacillati > Cyanobacteriota > Cyanophyceae > Oscillatoriales > Microcoleaceae > Microcoleus > Microcoleus sp. B4-C1. Next base: position 7,326 of record NZ_JAUBUC010000059.1, read on the forward strand.
GCGAGCAATAATAAAATTAATCCGATCGAGTTGGAGGCAAAATTAGCAAATTGGGAAAATCAAATTGCTAACTTGAACCAGCAGCCACTGCCGAATACAGAACACTTAATCCAACGGCTGATGCCAGTGGTGGGCGATATGCTCAACCGTAAGGTAGAGGAGTCTAAGTTAGAGGTAGCTTCGGCGATCGCACCTAGAGTCAATCAAGTAATTCACAATCAAAACGGACTTGAAGAACAGGTAGTAAGAATTGAAGATAGAGTTGCAAATATTCAGCAGCGTTACCAGCAGCAACCGGAAGATTTAATCAAGCAGCTAGTACCAGTAGTTAGCGAATTGCTGAACCGCAAAATTAGTGAATTAAAATTAGAAGTTGTAGAAGCTGTTGCCCCCTCAGTACAGGTAAGAATAGCTTGGGTAGAAATAGAAGAAAAAGTATTGAGCATCATCGAGGGCCGACTGGCTACGCAACAGTCGCCAATTCAGAAGCCAGAAGAGATAATGGCGATGCTAATGCCGGCAATAACTGATTTGCTGAATCAGAAAATCGATGAATCAAAATTACAAGTAGCAGCGACGATCCAACCTTTGATAGAATCAGCAATTCTTCAAAGGGAAGTTCAAGGAAAATTGAGCGACGTAGAAAGTAGACTAAATAATCTTCAGCGACAGCAAAAAACTCAGCCGGAAGATATAATGGCAAGGTTAATGCCGTTAATGATTGAGTCGCTGAACCGGAAAATCGAGGAGACAAAGTTAGAGGTGAGAGAGGCGATCGCACCTGGTGTCAACACGGCTATTCAAAACAGCGGTATTGCAGCACAAATATTAAATAATGAAACTAAGATTGTCGAAGTTCAGCAGCAAGTTTTAGCCGAGATAGAAGGGTTGATGGCAAGAATAATGCCAGTGATTATAGAAATGCTGTCTCGAAACATCGGGGAAGCAAAGCTAGAGATAGAATCTGCGATCGCCCCTGCTGTCGATGCCATCATTCAGAATAAAAGGATCGATCAAAGACTCGCGAAGATCGAACAACAGATTGTGGCGATCGAACACCGGATTTATGAATCGACAGACTTGTTTACCGATTTACTGAAACCTTTGATTGACGAGCTGATGGTTAGCCATCACGCTCAACTACAAAAGTCGGTCATCGAATCTATTTTACCATTGTTAGATGAAGTTGTAAGTTATAATTACAGACTCAACGATAAAGTAGGGGAACTCGATCGCAAAATTACTGATGCGGAATGGGGAGGCGATCGGGAAGAGTTACTTGCCAGAATTAAAATCATTTTTCCCGAAATGATGCTCCAAACAATTAATGAGTCGAGAAAATCATTTGTCGAAACCATAAGTCCGATAATTGATGAAATAATTAATAGCAAAACCAGAGAAAATAGACAATCGATGGGAGTAGCCATATCGCCGGCTCTGACTGTGGGAATCAGTCACAGAATCAGTGAATCGCCCGATGAAATTGCAATGGCGATCGCGCCGGAAATGGCCACCGCTATCAAACAGCAAATTCATCTCAAGCGAGAAGCAATGTCGGATGCACTTTATCCGATCATCGGCAGCACGATTTTAAAATACATCGCCGAGATGATGCGGGAGATTAATGAAAAACTCGAATCATCTTTAAGCCCAGAGGCAATTAGTCGCAAAATTAAATCCAAAGTGCAGGGAATTTCTGAAGCAGAATTGCTGATGAAAGAAACAACACCACTGAGTGTTAAAGCGGTTTTTTTGATTCAAGCAAAATCCGGCTTAGTAATTTCAGCAGTGCAGCATTCTGAACGCGAACAGCTAGAATCAGAAATGGTAGCCGGGATGCTGACTGCTATTCGGGCTTTTGTCAACGATTGCATATCTCAGTCGGGAAATATTGCCGAGATTGATGCCATAGAATACGGCACATCGAAGATAGTATTGGAAGTTGCGGGTTCGTGTTATCTGGCAGTAGTGATGCAAGGAGAAACCCGCCAGTGGTTTAAGTATAAAATGCGATCGATCTTCAACAATATTGTTCAAGAATACGGAACTCAAATTCAGTCATTTAACGGCGATCCAGCAACTGTGCCACCCGAAGTAAACTCGAAATTGCAAAAATTAATCGATACAGATGTAAAAGTTAAATCTTCTAAACTTCCCATTTTACCAATTATCGGTTTGGCAGCGTTAGGTTTAATTGGCATACCTTGGGGAATTCATCAATACCGCAGCGGAGTTGCAGCCAGCTTAGAAGCAGATACAAATGTAGCATTACAATCTGCTCCAGAGTTATCAGTTTATCGCCTCGCGGCTGATGTTAAAGATAAAGTATTGGAGATTTCAGGACGAGTGCCGAATCAAAATCTGCGATTAAAAGCGGAAAAAATCGCTCAGCAAACGGCTCCACAATCAAGAATTGAAAATAAAATTATAGCCGTTGAAGTACCTCCTGATCCAGTTTTAGTCGAAGCCGATGTCAAGCGGACGGCAGCTCTTTTGAATAAAGTAGAAAGCATTAATATCTCGGCTCGCTATGCAGAGGGGAAAGTCGCCGTTGCAGGCAGCGTAAGCAAAGTGCCAGATGCTCAGAAAATAACTCAAGCTTTTGAGACAATTCCGGGGGTGAAGTCGGTAACAAATACAGTGATTATAGGAACTCCACCGCCACCAAAGATAATAATGCCAGTTCGCGTGTATTTCGGTGTAGGTTCGGCAAGTTTGCAGGCGAAAGATGTAGCACAAAAGCTTAGCAAAGTCAAGGAATATATGGAGAAAAATAGCACGAAGAATTTAAGGGTAGTTGGCTACAGCGATTTTAAAAGCACTCCGGCAGAAAATCAAAAGTTGGCACTGGAAAGGGCGACAAATGTGAAAAATATTTTGGTTAGACAAGGGATAAATGGCAACAGAATACAAGTTGCTTCTACTAAGGGTCGTCCCGAAGGTGTGGACGCCAATCAACCGCTGTGGCTGAGCAGATTGGTAGTATTTGAGGTGATAAAGTGAACTACCAGACGCCGACCGTCTAAGCGGTACAGCGCTGGCTTCCTGATTCAACGGGGATAGCGTCCAACAAAACCGAAGTTTTACCAGATCGACTTACATCCCCTCCACAGGCAGAAGCGCTAGTTCCTAACGCCAGAATCCGCAAGGCTTCATTTCTGATGTTGATCGCCGCATTTACATCACGGTCATGATGAGTACCACAATGCTTACAAGTCCATGCCCTAACATCAAGAGTGAGATGCTCAACTTGATTTAGGCAGACATGACAAGTTTTTGAGCTAGGAAACCATCGATCGATCTCGACATATTGTTTACCTTCACTTTCAGCCTTGTACTTAAGCATTGTGCAAAACATACCCCAGCCAACATCGCTAATCGCCTTGGCTAAGTTATGATTCTTGACCATACCTTTGATGTTGAGATTTTCCACTGCAATAACTTGGTTTTCGTTGACTATCTTGCGGGATAGTTTCTGTAGAAAATCTTCACGACATCTGGCAATTTTGGAGTGAACTTTTGCCACTGCCAACTTTGCCTTTTTACGGTTTTGACTGCCTTTCTTTTTGCGAGAAAGCTTTTGCTGTTTGCGTTTTAGATTGCGCTGACACTTGACAAAAAATTTAGGATTAGTGAACTTAGATCCATCACTGGTAATCGCAAAATGAGTTAATCCCACATCAATGCCAACAGCTTTATCAACGGGTACTGATTCAGGGTTAGCCTTGCCATCGTCAATCAAGACGGATACAAAGTATTTACCATCAGGATTGCGCGATACAGTAACAGTTTTAATATCACCTTCAAAATCACGATGACGCTTACAATGAACCAATCCGATCTTAGGCAGATTGATGTAGTCACCGTCAAATTTGACGTTTTGGGGATAACTAATCGACTGCCGACTATGTTTTGATTTGAATTTAGGCAACATTGCCTTTTTATCAAAAAAGTTCTTGTAGCCAGTGGATAAATTCAATGCGACTACTTGTAAACATTGAGAATATGGTTCTTTTAACCATTCATATTCTTTCTTGAGAGCAGGAAGTAAGCCTTGTATGTATCCTCTGGACAATCCTTTACCAGTATTTTTATAGGTTTCTTGACACAAGTTTAGAGCATAGTTCCAGAACCATCTCGCACAGCCAAAAGACTTGGCAAGCAAGTTTTCTTGCTCATTTGTGGGATAGATTCTGTACTTGTATGCTTTATACATTTATCAACACTGTCGAATACTGATAAGATTATAACAGATAGAATTGATATTGATTCGCTATCGCTCAATTTACTTTCGGGCTGCGCTTTCATCCCGTCCCTCATCCTTGTAAACGGATAGAGTGCGGGACTTCCCGTTCGCGTTAGTTAAAATTGGGAATTGGGAATTGGGAATTGGGAATTGTTGACTGTTGACTGTTGACGGCGTTGAGTGATGACAACTGACAACTGACAACTGCCCACTGACAACTGACTCTTAAATTAATCGAACTCGCCCAGAGGTAAAGGCTTGTATTCGATCGCCCGCCAAGCATACTAACAAGCGGCCGCTTCCATCAATGCCCGCTGCTTCTCCGCAGATGGTTTCCGACGCAAGTTCGATCGCCACCGGGCAGCCAATCAACCCATCGCGGCGGCGCAATTCGGGCAAAAGTAGCGCTAAACCCGACTTGGAGGCTGGCTTGTCTGTTGTAGAAAACATATCGGCTAGTTCGAGTAAATAGTGCCGCAGTCGATCGACCAAACACAGTTCATCCGGTACTGTACTAGCAATAGAATGCAAGCTTATCGCATTGCCGATCGCACTTTCATCCAATCCCGCAGCCGCGAAATCTACGCAGCGGTTGAGTCCAATTCCCACAACGGCGCGAGTTTTGCCCAAAGCATTGCCGGAAGTAGCTTCGCAGAGAATTCCGGCTAATTTGTGGCGATCGATCCAGACATCGTTTGGCCATTTCAGGCGCAGCATATCGCGACAGTCGGGAACCAAATCTTCGATCGCGTAAATCACGGCTAAACCCGCTGCTAAACTGAGTCCCGGCAACAGATTGGGGTTGAGGTTGTCGAGTACAAAACTAACAGTCAAGACACCGCTTGGGGCGTGCCAGGTGCGCCCGTGTTGGCCGCGCCCGCTGGTTTGTCGCCTAGTAAATACTGCATCTCCGTGGTGGAGCCCGGCCGCGCGGGCGATCGCCCAACTGTTGGTACTCGGACAGGTATCCAAGGAGTGTAGCCAGTGAGGAAGGTTTGGGCGATCGGGTTCTGGGGTTATGGGCACGGGAGTTAAGGGCAATTCAGACAAGGTTTGATTTGTAGTATTTGATTTCTAAAAGCTGATTATCGCATTTTCCACAAGTGCCACCTCGCGCGACGGCGAGAATTCAGAGACATTAGAGTGTAGTACGGTTTCAGCATCAGATTTACCTTACGCCACAACATCTGTTTAGCAGCAAAAATTTTGATATATATGGGTTTTGGGGAACGCAGAGGGTTGGTGGGAGCGATCGACACCCCTTTAAAAAACCCAATTTAAAAAAAAGTTGTATTACCCCCTTGACAGTCTTGTAATACACGCTGTAGTATAAATGTATGGCGAAGGGGAAAGAGCTTCAAAGCCTTGCCCCAGGAGCAATATGAACCTTGAAAACAGAATAGGAAGTTAATCATGTCACATAATTGTGGACATTGGCGGTGTAGACTCCGGCAACAATAGCCCGATCGGGTTGTAGTACGCGGAATCAACCGCCACCCCGTCCCAACTTGAGTAATTCAAGGACAGAAAATTGTTCATTTTCGCGGGGGTATAGCTCAACCGGTCAGAGCAGTCGCCTGTCGAGCGAAAGGTTGCGAGTTCAAGTCTCGTTACTCCCGTCAAAGTCCCGTAGGCAAAAGTCAAGCCGTCTCCCCCTCAAGGAGAAGATTGCGAGTGCAAACCTCGTCGGGACTCCCAGGTTAGGTGGCTGAGTGGCTCAAAGCGTCGGTCTGCAAAACCGAATTGCGCGGGTTCAAATCCCGCCCTAACCTCTGTTTCTAATCAGAAATTAAAAAATAGAAATTAAAAGATTAAACTAACAGTCTTTTAATTGAATTTTTTAACTTTGAAAAGGAACGAAGCGAAAGTGACATTGCAGCGTAGCTTAATGGTAAAGCGCCAAGTTCATACCTTGGTCAATGCGGGTTCAATTCCGGCCGCTGCGACCACAAGCAGGGATGGTGTAACTGGCAACACTCTGGTCTCCAAAACCAGCATTCTGAGTTCAAATCTCAGTTCCTGTGCCAATTTATAGTGCTGTAGGCAAATGGTTTAAGCCGCTTGGTTTTCACCCAAGTGATTGCGGGTTCAACTCCCGTCAGCACTTCTCGTGGGTCGTTGGCAGAATGGTTTTGCAGCCGCCTTTTAAGCGGATGGATCGAGGTTCAATTCCTCGACGACCTACCAAAAATCCTATCTTGGGTCGGCCCTCCTATTGGCGTGGGTAGCTGTCTGTAAAACAGTAGCTTAAAGCGTTGCTGGTTCAATTCCAGCCCGACCCATTTGTAACTGCATTTAATCCGCAGTTGCAATTTTGAGAACGTGGTGTAGCCGGATAACATCTCAGTTAATAAAACTGAAGATTGAGGGTTCAAATCCCTCCGTTCTCGCGCTCGGAGAGGTGGCCGAGTGGCTTAAGGCGCTTTCCTGCTAAGAAAGAGCGGTTTAACAGCCGTCGAGGGTTCAAATCCCTCCTTCTCCGTTTTCCCCCCGATAGCTCAGTTGGTAGAGCGCTTGTCTGAAGAACAAGAGGTCGTCAGTTCGATACTGACTTGGGGGATTGCGTTGCCTTATAGCTCAATGGTAGAGCAAGCGGTTGTTAACCGCTAGGTTGTAGGTTCGAGTCCTACTGGGGCAGCCATTTTACACAACTTTAAAAAGTTGGTAAAGCTTTGTGCCGAGCTCATTTATAATAATAATTACTTGAGTTCTACACTTTTCATGAAATACACCAAAGAAATCTTGGAAGAAGCTGTTAAACATTCATTTTCTATCAGTGGGGTTTTAAGGCAACTTGGTATAGCAGGTGGTGGAAGTCATGGTCACATAACTAAGCGGATTAAAGAGTTGGGTATTGATACCTCTCACTTTAAACAATCCGATCAAAGTTTGAAAGGGCTTAATCCCAAAAAGCCAAGCCAAGAAATTTTGGTCCTAAGTTCGCGCAATCAAAGAACACCAACATTCCAACTTAGAAGAGCATTAATGGAGATTGGGAGAGAGTATAAATGTGAAAGCAATAAATGTTTGGTGCAAAGTGAATGGTTAGGAGATAAGTTAGTTTTAGACATCGATCACATCAATGGAAATTGGCAAGATAATAGGCAAGAGAATCTGAGATTTATTTGCCCTAACTGTCACAGACAAACTGAAAATTATGGAAGTAAACGCAGAGAGCCGGAAGCAAATAATTACATAGCTCACCAGAACAAAAGAGTTCCTCATATGAAAGCAAGAAAAGTTGAGCGTCCCTCTAAAGAAGAGCTAGAAAAAATGCTTTGGGAAAAACCCACTACTTGCTTAGCAAAAGAGTTTGGTGTCAGTGGCAAGGCAATAGAAAAATGGTGTAAGACTTATGGAATTCAGAAACCGCCAAGAGGATATTGGAACCGAAATAAAATATATTAAATATCTAAATATTTAGTAAGTTGAGTAAATGTTATTGGGAAGTCGCCTAATCGGTATGGCACCGCTCTTTGAAAGCGGAAAAATGCAGGTTCGATCCCTGCCTTCCCAGTTCTGCTATTACCAAAGCAGATAAATTACACTCCTGTAGCCCAATTGGCAGAGGCCGCAATTTCAAAAATTGTGTTGTGTGAGTTCAAATCTCACCTGGAGTACCAAATTTTCAACTAAGTTTTTACTTGCTCCTGTGGCGGAATTGGCAGACGCGGCAGACTTAAAATCTGTTTTATTTTGAGTGTGAGTTCGAGTCTCACCCGGAGCATGAACGGGATGTAATTCAGCGGCCAGAAGCCATGCTTTGGGAGCATGGAGTCGTTGGTTCAAATCCAACCATCCCGACTTTACCCCTGTGATGTAATTGGAAAACATCGCTTACTCAAAATGAGCGTCTTACAGGTTCGAGGCCTGTCGGGGGTATTAGGTTTTATTCAATCTAAAATCTAAAATCTAAAATCAGTTTTGCCCCTGTAGCCCAATTGGTAGAGGCGCTAGATTTAGGATCTAGTTAGTGCTGGTTCGATGCCAGTCAGGGGTATTTGGTGACATCGCGGGTGAAGTAGCCTGGGTAGGCTTGGAGGTCTCATAAGCCTCTTAATAGCAGGTTCAACTCCTGCCCCCGCCACCAAAAATGCAGGTGTGATGTAATTGGCAACATGAGGCTCTTGTAAAGCTTTCTTGCGAGTTCAAATCTCGCCACCTGCTTGGGAAAGTGCGATCGCTCTTTAAGCAGGATTGCGATCGCCACCTTCCCAAATTTGCAGTTGTCTTTCTGCTGCCACAAAACAGTTGACATACGGTGTGGGATACACAAAATAATCGTAAGCCAGTGCCATTTGCCGCGCGGCTTCGCGATAAGGAACTCGGCCGATTCCCGTTCCTAAACCCGGACAAACAACACTCTCAATTTTACGTTCTGCGTGTTGATTGTAGCGCCGAATTGTTAACAGCATTGCCCACGTTGCCACATACGGAATGTCTGTTGCTACGACAGACATCGGTACGCGCATGGTGGGAGTATGAGCGATAAAAGGATGTTTGGGATGGTGAGTTTCGATGATGAATGATGTGCCAACGGGTTGTTCGCCTAGATAGTCTTCCAAGATATGCTGCTGAACCCTAACCATTAGAGAATGACCGAAAAAATCAACAATGGCTGCATCGATACCGCCATCCATCATGCCAAATGAATTGGCGGGACTAACCAAACAGTCATACTCGGTTAAATCCTCGAAACGTTTGTTGGTAATTTCGACATTGGGTAGGTAGAAAAAATACTCTTGGAATGCGGCAAATAGTTCGGGATTGGGTGCTGTAAGTATAAGTTTCATATTTTTGCTCTCCGCTCTCTAGTTTAGCAAATTACTAAGGGCGATCGCTCGGTAACACTTAAAGTGCGGATATGGTGCAACGGTAGCATCTGAGTCTTCCAAACTCGCGATACGGGTTCGAGTCCCGTTATCCGCTTGGCTAATTAAATAGTTGACTGTTGAGAGTTCATAGTTGACATGGAGGTTTTATAACTGTTGACAATTGACAGTCGCGTGTAAGCTGAAATATCAAATTTGTTTGCGGGTGTGATGTAAAAGCTAGCATCTGAGCGTGCCATTCTCAGCGCATGGGTTGGATTCCCATCATCCGCTTTGGTAAAAACGAGGTTTTATTTAATCCAAAATCTCAAATTGCCAGAGATTTTAGGTTTTATTTAATCTAAAATCTAAAATCTAAAATCTAAAATTTCTAGTCCTGTAGCTCAACGGTAGAGCGTTTGCCTTACAAGCAGACGCGGGGTAATCTCCTGTCAGGACTACCAATTTATGGGAGTGTAGCTCAATGGATAGAGCGCCGCGCTTCGGACGCGGATGTTGTGGGTTCAAGTCCTACCACTCTCGTTGTTTTTGCTTTAATTTAAGGAGGTTGATTCTATTGAATATGCTGCGATAACTTGCACGCCAAATTGCGATCGGGATTAATCAAGCCGATATGATATTAATTAGGGCTTACGCACAAATCAAATAAACCGGGTTTTTTACCGAATCTGCGAGCTACAACGAAGTATTTTCACAAAAAACCCGGTTTCTGGCCACCCGTGCGTAAGTCCTGTTAACAAAAAACATGGGAGCGTAACTCAACTGGATAGAGTGTCGAGCTTCTACCTCGAATGTTGTGGGTTCAAGTCCTACCGCTCCTGCTGTCTGGGGTTCGTAGCTTAATTGGTAAAGCATCTAACTGGCTGTTAGAAAGATATCGGTTCAAATCCGATCGCAATCCACCAAATTTGGGTTTGTAGCTTAATTGGTAAAGCACCTAGTTCGCTGCTAGGAAAATGTCGGTTCGAGTCCGACCACGATCCAGCAAAAACGGGGTCATAGCTCAATTGGTAGAGCGCTTGCTTTGCACGCAAGAGGCCAGGAGTTCGATTCTCCTTGACTCCACTTCCGGTGTCTGAAGCCAAAGCGGTAGCGGCGCTGGTTTGTGGAACCAGTAATAGCGGGTTCAATTCCCGTCAGATACCCCTCGGAAGATGCCGCTAAATGGTTGGCAACCAGTCTTGAAAACTGGGGTACAGGTAACTGTAAGGGTTCGATTCCTTCATCTTCCTTTTGACCACCGGGAGCCAGAAAGTACGGCACTGTGCTGATAACGCAGAGATAGGAGGGGCAGTACCTCTCCGGTGGATTGCTTAAGATTTTATATATAAATAATGGAGGATAATGGTTAATTTTGTCACGAGCTTTGGTATTAGAGACTGATAAAAATTATGGGGAGGTCGCCTAAATGGAATGGCACCGTAAAAAGTTTGGAAAAGCGGCTCTCAAAAGGACGATCGGGTTTGTTGAGTAGGGTAAAAAGTTGCTTCGCGACGTTCCCGGAAAACGCAAACTGGCAACAGGTTGCGGAGGCACTGAAAGGAATTAACAGTCCGAGATGGGGGCAGTTCCCGTCTGCTTGCGGGCAGTAAGGAAGCGCGTTTCCTGAAAGTTGCTGTCGCGAGATGCGGGTTCGAGTCCCGTCCTCTCCATTCAAGGTTCAAGTCCAAATCGAAGAGTTTCAACCCGTGCCCTAACAGTTAAAGCATACATACTCGGCTGTTAACCGACTAAAACCAATGCTTTACGCACTTGCACGGGTTGAACCTCAGAACCTCAGTTGTTCTTGAGGTCTAAATCGCGATCGTAGCTGCCGATGGGCCGCAGTCGGGTCATCAACTGCTTCAGCAAGAAGCCATTGCTGTTCCAAGCCGTATAAGGAGTAGCCCCTTGTCCCTTCAGGCACAAGGTTTGTCGGGCTTTGTTGTGGCAGATATTTGCCAGCAGGCTGACGACTGACACTAAGCCGAGTTCATCGACAAGGGCTTCGAGTTGATCTTGAGTCACAAGCACACCTCCAGGGTTGACTATTTTCCTGAAGGATAGCACAATGGGGAAAGAAAGGGTACTAAATGGGGCTAGTCTGGCGTAAGGTTATCGTCAATCAGCTTATATTCGTTGATAGTTGCCAGCAGCATCAGTTTAGACATGGATATTCCTGACTCGTCAGACAGCTTCTTCAGCTTTTGATGGATTCGGTTGGGCATTGTAACTTTTATGGTTTTGGAACCTTCCTCTTGTTCAGGCATTAGCAGCAGTCATATTTAGTTGACACCAGCTTATCTCCTTTTGAGTACCGATCGCGCTTTGCTCCGATCGTCTGTAGGGATGCGGGCGCAGCGCGATAAAATGGCTGCTGCTGCGAAACTGTGCGCTAACAAATAAAAAGGTCGATCGCAAATCTCTAACCAAGGGAGCGATTGGATATATTAGTTACACTCTGAAGCACGCAGTAACCACACAACTTAATAAAAAAAGTGAAATATGCGAAAATTAAAATATTGTGTTATACTATTCTAGATGCGGGAGTATAGCTCAGTTGGTTAGAGCAGGTGACTCTTAATCTCAAGGTCGAAGGTTCAAGTCCTTCTACTCCCATCTCAAATCCTGAACATGAATTTATCGAAACTCACGAGTGCAGTCAACTGCTGTAGCGGTTCGATGCGTCGGGGTGTTTGCGTTGTCGGATTTTTAATGCCGATCGACCATTGGGGCGAGTCGATCGATAAAAGTGCGATCGCCCAAGCTATTTTGAAACTGAATAACAACAGGGAATGGTGATTAGCTATGATGGCAAATCTCTCGGCGCGCTGCTATGGGGGCGATCGCGATTTAGATGCGATCGCCCATTTAATCAATACTTGCGAAGAACTCGATCGGCTCGATGAAGGCACTTCCATCTCGGAATTACAACAAGAATTTAACCAACCGTCCCTAGATGTAGCGCACGATATCCGCCTTTGGGAAGATGCGGAAGGAAAATTAATCGGTTTTGCTCAGTTGTCGGTTTCTGAGCCTGGGGAAGTAATTGACGGTTGGCTGTGGTTTCGCGTCCACCCCGACGTGCGATCCGGTGATGTGGAAGCAGCCGCGATCGCCTGGGGTGAAGTGCGGATGCGTGAAGTGTCTGCGATGCGGGGCGGGCGCGTGAAGCTGCGAACCTACGCGCGCGCGGAGGATTGCGATCGCATTTCTGTGCTGGCTAGTTGCGGTTTCAAGGCCGATCGCTATTTTTACCGAATGGCGCGATCGCTCTCTGAACCAATACCTGAACCGCAATTCCCCGAAGGTTTTGCCCTTATTCAGTTCCCCGGCGAACAGGATGCGGCAGCTTGGGTAGAAATGTTCAACCAGTCGTTTATCGATCACTGGAATCATCACGATTTAACGGTGGATAAATTTAAGCACGAGTTAGCTAAACCCGATTACAGAAATGATTTAGACTTGATTGCTGTTGCTGATGACGGCACATTTGTCAGTTTTTGTTACTGCGAGATTAGTGTGCAAGAGTGCGATCGTACCAGGCGCAATGAAGGCTGGATTGCTTGTCTCGGCACTAGGCGCGGCTTCCGCAAAATGGGATTGGGACGAGCAATGTTGCTCGCTGGTTTGCATCGGCTGAAAGCTGCCGGTGTCGCTACTGCTATTGTCGGCGTCGATGCTGAAAATCCATCAGGTGCATTGCATCTTTACGAGTCTGCTGGCTTCCACAATATTCGCGACAGTATTTCCTATGTTAAGGATGTTTGATCGATGTTACAGCGGGCGATCGCACTCCGACCCAAGAAACCGGGTTTTTTACCGGATCTGCGGGTTGTAACGAGATATTTTCCTGAAAAAACCCGGTTTCTCGCCCCTCGTGTAAGTTTTATCTAAAAAACTTTTGCTACCCCCTTGACACCTGTGTAGTATTTATGTAGTATAAAAATACGGAAAGCGCAGGACAAGCAAAAACTTGTATTTTCCGGGCAAATTCTGAACCTTGACAACTAAATATTGCTCAAAATTTCAACGAACATCAATTTGAAAGTCTTGTAATATAGACTCGATGGTCATGTTGTTACTTTATACGAGACTGTTCGGTTACAAATTGACTCGAACCGAGTCAGATGTTGTACGAAATCAGTCTAATTTCAACGAATTTAATGCGGATTCAGAACAGACAAGTTCTGCCAGATTTCAATCAAGCAAAAAGGCTGAGCAAATCCGCAAAATCAAACAAGCTTATCATTTAGAACGGCGCTTCTTTCAGTAAAGATTATCAGATTTCGTGAATCTTTACCGATACTGGCAATTTGCCCGCGTCTCACAAAAAGCAAAAGTCGAGAGCAGATAAGCTACTAATCCAAAATCCAAAATTGCTCTAGGAGGTATCGGTAATGGTTCACATTCGTTTTGAAGGACGTTCCTACGATCTGGCCGAAGACCAACTGGGTATCGCGGCAGGAATGAGCGACAAGGCTATTAAGGAACGTCTGGCTAATCATTTTGATGTCAAGGGCGATCGCTTCGAGTCTTACGTGCTCGATCGCCGTCCCAGCGGTGATTTAATTGTCCGCCCAGAAGCTGTTTACGGCTAGAAATTCACTTAAAGCACCTATTAGGCAGCGCACCCCAACTAAAGAAGCTTACAAACTGGATACGTTCGACTTTAAATCGAATTGTAGGTTCAATTCCTACTTGCCGCGAGGCTAAAGCTTCTCTGACTTGTGCGCTGCCTTTTATAGCTGAATTTTTTATATCTATCCGGCACTTAAAAGTTCCACTTCGCGCCCCAACAAAGGAAGCCTACATACTAGCTCTTGATTGGGCATTTCTCTGAAAATAGAAGTCGTAGGTTCAACTCCTGCGTATGTGCAAATGGCTTTCTTAACTTGCGCGAAGTGACTTTTGAGGCGCTATAAGCTATTGTGGTTAATTCAGGATAATAATTAAGTAATCCTGTTTGTATTGAAGACTTCCGTCCTCAAAAATAAATTGGTATTAGCCATGAGAAAATGTTGGCCGATATCTCGCCGATGAAAGTCACAATTACTCGATCGTACATCTGGCTAACGGTTTGATTGCAAAATATGCCGATCGCAGTTTACCCTTTCGCTACTAGACGCGCGATCGCCTGATGTCCTGGGAAGCTCGGATTAATTGGGTTGAACCAGATTTGAAGTCACTCGACTCCGAAATAGTCCGCCAGGGATTGAAATCCCTGTCTAATAGCTAAAGTCCTCTGAAGAGGACTAAAGATATTTGTTTTTCTTGGTTTTTAATCAGCGAAAATACATTTTTAAACACGCATTTCAGTCCTCTTAAGAGGACTTAAGCTTTGAGCCAGGGATTTCAATCCCTGGCGGACTAAGGCGCAAGGTGCAAAATATTAGGTGACACCAATGAATATGAATGCAGCAGAACGCGATTTGCGTTTGGAAATGCTCAACAGTCTCCTCACAACTCCACACCGTCAATTAGAAAAAGTAGCAGAAATTCACAAGTTAATTGTCGAATTAGACCCGATTTTTTACGGTCATTTAGCAGTGTGGTATCAACGTCACGGCGACGTGCGCGATCACAAGGAAGTTTTTGCCGGAAATTTGCTGACTTCGGCGCTGACGGAACACCGAGATGCCGGGTTTATGATGCTGCAAGAGTTCCCTCCCTACGAGGTTTCGCGGATTGTGGACTTTATGAAGCGGCACCAGAATAAGGTGCCTCGCAGCGCGCGCACTGCTGTCACTCGCTATCTGAAATCGCGGGAAAAGAATGCACAGTTTTTCGATCGCGCCGCCATCCGCAACCGCAAGGCGATGAAGCATTTGTACGCAACGCTGCACGTCAAGCCGAGCGATCGCGCTAATGCTATTCTATTTAAAGACAATCCGCCGGAAGACTCTCTGGCATTCGTTTTGAAGCAGTTGGCCAAGGCGGCGACACCTGCGGAACAGGCGAATTTGATTGTTGAGTACAAGATTCCGTATACGATCGCAGTTGGTGCGATCAAACAGCTAACGCCAACGGTTTTGGCCGCGCTGATTAACTCGATGTCGCCGCAGGAAGTCATCAACAATTTGAAATCGATTCAGTCGCGCGGGGCGATGGATCACGCGGAAGTCAAGCAGTTGATTGACTCGAAGCTGGATGAAGCGGCAAAGTGCGATCGGGTTTCTGCTTACAAAGCGAGTGTGGCGGGTGCGGGCGCGAACTTCGACGCAGCAACGGCGGCGAAGCTGGAAGCGGTGACAAACGAACAGGTGAAGAAGCGCGGCAAGATTGCCAAAGCAACCGGTTTGTTGATTGACAAGTCTGGTTCGATGGAAAGTGCGATCGAAGTCGGGAAGCGTCTCGCTGCTTTGATTTCGGGCATTTCCGACGCTGCACTGTTTGTTTATGCCTTTGACACGATACCGTATCCAGTGCAAGCAAACGGCAGCGAATTGACAGACTGGGAAGGCGCTTTCAAGCACATTCGCGCTGGCGGCGGCACAAGTTGCGGTTGCGCGGTGGAAGCAATGCGAATTAAGAAGCAGGTTGTCGAGCAATTCATTATGGTAACAGATGAAGGCGAAAACGCTGCACCTTATTTTGCAGATGCTTATCAGAATTACTGCCGCAGTTTGGGGGTAATTCCTGATGTTGTGATTGTGCGAGTTGGTGCTTGGTGCGAATATGTCCAAAAGAAATTGAAGGACAAACAAGTATCGGTGGAAACCTTTACGTTTGCAGGTGATTATTACTCCTTACCGAATTTAGTGCCGATGTTGAGTCGTCCTTCGCGGCTGGAATTGTTGATGGAAATTCTTGATACGTCGCTGCCTGTGAGGGATGACAAGTGATATGATTTAGGCATTGCCCGTGAGTTAAGCTGGCGGGCAATGCTCACCTTATTTTTTCTAGGAGGGAGCATAAAATTGAAAAAATGATTCAGGGTTTGCCAGATGAGTGCTGAGGGTGAGAGCGATCGCGTAGAACGTCAGACCGTTTTTCAGCCGGAGTTTTTAGAAGACCTAGAATATTGGGTACAAACTGACCGCAAGATGGCGTTACGCTTAATCAAAATGGTCAGAGAAATTCTGCGAGACCCGTTTGAAGGCATTGGCAAGCCGGAACCCTTGAAATATGAGTTTTCTGGCGCGTGGTCGCGTCGTTTGAATAAAGAACATCGTATTGTTTATTTAGTGAGTGATGACCGTATTGATTTTCTGAAAGCGCGCTATCACTATTAGTAAAGTGATAAAAGTTGAGTCATTAAGTTAGTCGGAGTTATAAATTTATGTCAACTGAGATTACATACACTGAAGCTGAAGCAAATTTTAAAGATTTCTGCGATCGCGCTGTTGAAACTGGGGAAGTAATAGTTATTACTAGACCTAACGGCAAAAATGCGATTTTGATTTCTGAGGCAGAATTAGAAAGTTTGCTAGAAACGCTTTATTTGCTGAGGTCGCCTGCTAATGCAACTCGCTTGTTAACCGCACTGAAGCGAGCTAAATCAAGAGTCGTTCAACCTCAGACAATCGATGAAATTTCCAAAAAATTTGGGCTTGAGGAAGAGAATGATACTGAAAAAATCCTACAAATGAGAGTAAAGTAATAGAGTGAGGAATCCGATCGCCCTTTATTCCAAAACTCCCGGTTGCCTGTCCTCAAGCGATTCCTATTATTGCATTTTCACATCGACTTCTTCCTTCTTCCTTCTGCGATAATTTCTAGTAATTCTGGATTAGCGATGGAGGAGAGTAACTGGGAATCCGCACCCGCCAAAGCAGCGCGTAACTTTTCCGAAGTCAGTGCGGGATATTTTTCTAACACCTGCTGTTGAGTCCATCCCGCAGCAAAGAGCCCTAGCAAAAATTCTACAGACAATCGAGTTTCTGGCGCTGCTGGTTGACTTGTTGAAGCTTTCGGGTTTGGATGAATGAGCTTTCGCCAGTCCATTGTTTTACTTAAACGATTTGGGAAGATTCCGCCGATTATACTGCATTTGGACACAGTAGAAACACGGGCATCGTTGACTGACTTTGTAACAGTGCCACCGCAGGTCATACCATGTTAAATTTTAGATTTTAGATTTTAGATTGGGAATCACTGATGAATTAAGGGTTTGAAGCTTGGCTAGAGTCGCATTTTTTGGGAACTGGTGTCATTTGGCGATTTTGCCATTAAATTGTTATTACGATCGCAGTACAGCACTTTCTTATAGACTAGACTAATGGGGTAGCGACGGGGCGAGATCCCTTTTTCCTTCAGTCCGTTTCAATACCGAACCGCGTTAGCCAAGCCCGCCCCTACGGGGGCTACGCCAACGAAGAGGATCGCACTAAATCTCAACCCACTGTCTAACGGACTGTGCCATCCACAGTGCAACCCACAATACAACTACTTTAACTTCTTAAAACTATGGGAAAAAAGTCGAAAGCCAAAAAATCCCAGGTCAAAAAATCTAGTTTGCTCTCCCAGCGACTGCAAGAAGCTCTCGATCGAGGCAGCAAAGTTTGGATTAAAACAAATAATAGCAGTTTCGGTGGCATCCCGATTAATTTGTTCGGGGAGTTTGCGGAACTTTTGGTGATAGTTCCCCCTAACGAACAGGCGGAAAATATCGATGCTTACGGACAAGTTACGTGGCTGATTCGACTCTCTGATATTATTGCACTTGCTTACCCTACTGAATACTGGTCTAAAGATAGATTAGAAAGTTTGCTGCCACCTGATGCAGTTACTTCCGAAGTAGGAGATTAACTGTAAGGTGCACATGGCGCACCCTACTTTTAGCCGATTTGTATTCTGTAAGGTGCGCCCAGCGCACCTTAAACTTACTATTTTCTAAACTATTTTACCAGCGATAATCTACACTTCTCTGACCAATTTTTATCACTTTAATTAGTTGTTGCAAGCTGAAAGCTGCACTTTACAACTGCCGCCCTCTAGTTCGCTGCAACCGGCGAGAGCTTGAGCTTCTGCTGCGGCTTTATCGTCGCCCCAGCCCGCACCGGCTCCTCCTTTGCCTACGGCGATCGCTCCACAATTATTACTATTAGATGTCAGCGGTTCGCAGTCGTTAGCACCTCCGCTTTGTTCATTGCAAGCGGCTACTGCTGCGTTTAGTGCTTCTTTCTCCGTAGCATGATCCCAACTAATACCAGTGGCGTCAGAAGTCGGAGAATAAGCAGTAGCTCCATAGCTGTCCTGAGCTTTAGCAACCTGGACTGAGCCAAAAAGAGGAAGTGTCAAAGCAGTGACTACAACCCACTTAGAAAAAAGCTTTTGCAGCATATTTACTTAAGATATTTACAACGTTAAGTTGCGAGGTTCGCTCAATATTAGATTAGGAGATTAATTTCTGTCAATAGTGTTGAGGAATCTTTATAATTTCTTAAATTAAAAGTGTTTTGGGTAACAAAAAGTAAGATGACGGAGGTCAATTCAGTGGCAGATATCCGCAAAATCCTCAGCCAACTGGCTGCCCAAGAAGCGCACCTACTCGATACCCAATTCCTGGCTCCTTGCGTGCGTGGGGGAAGCGTGCGGATAAGAGTTAGCTCAATGGTTTATACTTTTCTACCGCAGCCGCGCAAATTTGAAGGATGGGCTATTTTTAGGCCGATTAATGAGAAAATTGCTGCGGTAATTGAGGAGCCGAGTTTGCCACAAGTGACCGACTATTTGCAACTCCTCCTCCCCGTTCGCTTGCACTTGGCTTACGTGCTGCAAGGGCAAACGTGGCTGGCTTATCCTGTTAACGAATCTGATGCTAAACAGCGCACGGGTGTTGCGAAACCAGTACCAGTGCATTTAGTAACAGAAGGTTCGCAGTTTGAGCCGATTGTTGCGCGCTGGGACGGTCATTGTTTGTGGTTTGAAGAGATTGACAGGCGCGCCGATCCGCTGCCATCTGAGAAGTTAAAAGCAGCTTTAAAAAAGTTGATTTTGCCTCAAGAAGTTCGCTTTAAAGGGATGACGCCGGAAATGCGAACAGTTTACGAATTGGTGTCCCGAAATATTAAAGATTTCGATCCGAAAGTGCGGGAAGAAAAGCGCTTGCAGCGGGCGTTGAAAATGGGCGGCGGTGAATTGCGGGATTTTTTAGATCGCGAAAATTATTGGTTGGTTGAATGGACTAGCGGAACGGGAGAACACCACACTTCTGCGATCGCCAAAAATGACTTGACAGTTATGAGTGCGGGGATTTGTCTCAGCGGATTGGACAAAGACTTCGACTTGCATTCATTGGTTGGAGTCGTCGAAAATCGCTAATTCTTGATTACCATGAGCATATTTTTTCACGAACAACTTTATAGAAGTGCCGCAGTGATGTCGCTGATCAAAAATTTCCCGGTAACGGTGTGCGGCGCGGGCGCTTTGGGTGCGAATATTACAGAAAGTCTGGCGCGATCGGGCTTTTGTCAGTTAAAAGTCATCGATCGCGATCGCATCGAGGAACGCAACCTTTCCACTCAACCCTATTATCGATCGGACATCGGCGCATTCAAAGCCAAAATTCTCGCCAACAACCTCTATCGCGCTTTGTCCGTCAGCATTGACGCGCACTCAAAAGAATTGACACCCGCAAATGTCGATCGGCTGCTTGTCAACAGCGCCACAGTCATCGATACTTTTGATAACAGTGTCGGGCGACAAGCAGTCAAGGATTACTGTGCGAGTGCCTCCCTTCCCTGCGTGCACGTCGGATTAGCTGCCGATTACTCCGAAATAATTTGGAACCAACACTATCGGGTTCCTTCAGCCGCGAATGATGACGTTTGCGATTACCCGCTGGCGCGAAACTTGGTAATGCTGACAGTTGCAGTTGCCTGCGAAGTAATTGTTACCTTTGCTGCTACCAAAGAGCAACAAAATTTAACTTGCACGATCGGAGATTTTGCAGTAAAGCCACTTATATTGTAGAATGTCGGTTGACTGTTGCCAGAAACCAGGTGAATCGAGATTGGATGCACCCATCCCAGAAACCCGGTTTCTCACTCTCAAACAATCGTCAAACTTGCAAAAAACGCTTGAGAAAATTAACAGGGAAAGTATGGCGGGAACACAGACTTTTTATTATTTACTAGCAATTCTCGGTCTATTAGTTTTGACTGGCACAAGTAGAGCCAACTATGCAGCGAGCTCCGCAGTTTGCCACACAGATGATTGCCATCAACCAGTAGTGAGACACCATAAAAGGATTTTAAAATGCGGCTCGAAAGGGGCAGATGTTAAGAAACTGCAAAAATTGTTGAACGCGCGGGGCTTGTCCGCACACCCGATCGTAATTGATGGCGTTTTCGGCCCGACAACCGAAAATGCAGTGAAAAGATTTCAGCGACAAGCGGATATTCCTGTAGACGGAGTTGTGGGAGGCAAAACTTGGGACAGACTGTTTGCTAGTTTGTAACTTTAAGCACCGGACAACAAAGGTTCCTAAGTCATCATTGCTAATCATTAATCGCTGCGGTTTGTAGTTGGACAGATAGCGCATTTTGTGCAACTACAGACACAGAAGCTTTAATCAACAATCAATCGCATACTAGATTGCTAATGAATGAAGTTTTAGATTTTTGGTTTGGTCGATCGCACTCTCCTGAGTTTGGCAAAGTCCACAAGAAATGGTTTGAAAAAGATGCGGATTTTGATGCCCAAGTGCGATCGCGATTTCTCCCGCAATACGAACTAGCCGCCTCCGGTAAACTCGACTCATGGCAAGATTCCCCCGAAAATTGCCTAGCATTAATTATACTGCTCGATCAATTTCCGCGCAATATGTTTCGCGGAACGCCCCAAGCATTCGCCACAGACAACAAAGCTTTAGCCACCGCCGAATACGCTGTTAATCATAACTTCGATCGCGAATTGGTTACTGTACAAAAATGGTTTATTTATTTGCCTTTTGAACACAGCGAAAACTTAGAAAACCAGCAAAAATCTGTCGAACTATTTAGCCAACTCAGCGGCGAACCAGACAGCGATTCAGTCATTGAATACGCGCAGAATCATTTGGAAATAATCGAGCGTTTTGGGAGATTTCCCCACCGCAATGAAATTCTCGGCCGCGAAACAACCCCGGAAGAAGCGGAATTTCTGAGACAACCCGGTTCTGGATTTTAAAGCGCGATCGCAAAACCTTTAGGCTACTTAGATTATCAATATGTGCTTCAAACACCAAGAATATATGGAACAATTAATAGCATTTAAACTCAATAAATTTCCTCTAACTCTCAGTGCGTAGGTTGGGTTGATGAACGAACCCTCCGTTTCACTCCGCCCAACATTTTCGCTACAAATTTCCTTAACTGAACCGTATTGGAATATATGGAACAATTAATAGGATTTAAACTAAGTAAATTTCCTCTAACTCTCAGAAGTATAGTCAATTTAGAGTATTTCGACGGCCCCCTGCTATCGCTTTTTGAGAATGAATACGGCGATAGCTATCTTTATTCTTGGTGCGATGTAGATAATTTGTACAATCGCTGGTTGGTTTTCCGAGTTGCACAACTAACTCTCAAGCTTTACATAGAGGGACAAGTTTCATTGCATGAGTTAATTGTAAATCCTGTTGACGGATTTCTATATTCATTAGATATAGACAATGATTTACAGGTAAAAAACACTTATTTAATCCTGCCTGAAAATTTACCGACAATCTACTTGCCAGAAACAGATTCCTATTACGAACTGTCTGATTTAAATGGCGAAACTGCGGAAGAAGATAGGTTATTAATTTTTCAAAAAATTTCCGGCGAATCTCAACTTAGCAAGGTTTGAAGCTGACTAAAAAACCAGATCCCCGACTTCTTGAAAAAGTCGGTATCTAATAGATCGCCCAATCGTCAGCGGCGATACTGCACCCGATAAATCCGGTTGTTCGCTTCCTCAGTAAACAGCAAACTCCCGTCAGGTAAAACCAGCAAACCAACCGGCCTCCCCCAAGTTTTCGGGCCAGACGGATCTGTGAGAAAACCAGTCAGAAAATCCTCATAATAACCTTGAGGGCGTCCGTTCGCCGCATTAAAAGGTACAAACACGATTTTATAACCAGTTCCAGCGTTCCGATTCCAACTGCCGCGAAACGCCACAAATGCCCCATTGAGAAATCTTTTAGGAAACGTTTTGCCGTCGTAAAACTGAAGCCCCAAAGCTGCCGAGTGCGCCTGAAACAGCACGTCCGGCATTAATGTTTTAGCCGCTAAATCAGGTCGATCGCTATTGCCATTTCTGGAGTGGCGCGGGTCGAGCAAGTTCGGCTTAAAATAAGTGTAAGGCCAGCCGTAAAACTCGCCTTGACGAATTCTTGTCAAGTAATCCGGCACCAAATCATCTCCCAAACCGTCGCGTTCGTTGACTGTCGTGTAGAGTTGATTGGTTTTTGGGTGAAAATCCAATCCTACCGGATTTCGCAACCCAGAAGCAAAAATTTGTTGGTTCTTGCCGTCCAAATTCATCACTTGAACAGACGCCCTCGGCAGCGGTTCGACATCGGCATTAGACTGCGATCCAACTGAGACGAAAAGCTTGCTATTGTCGGGGGAAACGACAACATTTCGCGTCCAGTGTTGGTTGTAGCCGCCTCCCGGTAAATCGGCAATTTTTTGACCAGTACCAGTTAATTGTTCCTGCCCTTTTGTGTAGGGAAATCGGCGGACTTCAGCGGTATTTCCGAGGAAAAAATAGCGATCGGCAAAAGCCATGCCAAAGGGAATATTTAACCCGTTTTGGGCACTGGCAAAAGTTTTGCGAACCTCAGCAACCCCGTCGCCGTTGGCATCCCGCAACAGCGTAATCCGATTCTGCCTGGTTTCTGTTACCAAAACATCGCCTGTCGGCGTCAAAGCTAGCCATCGGGGAGCGTCTAAATTGTCAGCAAAAACGTTGACGACAAAGCCAGGAGGCACTCGCAGCACTGGCGATGCGGGAATCGGTATTACTTGAGGAGGTTTTGAGGCGCTTTCGCTGGCTCCTGGCTGCGGCAAAGTAGTTGCAACAATGCGGATTGGCTGCGGCGACAGCGGTTTGGTCGGTACAATTTGATTTGTCGCAACATTTGCCAGCGGTGCACGGGAGGGAATTTGCGACAGGGGGCCGTTGTCGCCCACAGCAGGGGCGATCGCATCTGTAGCTCGATCGCACGCAATCATCGGCAACAGCAGAATTAGCAGCAAGAAATGCAGGTAATACATAGCAGCGATTTCTCCACAATTGCTGGACAATTCTATTATTCTAACTGCTATTAAACAGCGAAGCCACCGCGTGCGCGGCGACTTAATTTCGCTTACTCATACCAGTTGCAAAAAAAGAAGGCAACTGTAGGCCCGTGTTCCAAACCTTGATCTTCATCAGTCAATCGATTTTAGATTTGCTATTTTAGATTTTAGATTGAAGAAAGCAATCCCACGAATTAATCCGGGGGCCCCGGATCAAATTGCTTGATTCTCATTGGCAATTTTCAATCTAAAATCTAAAATCTAAAATCGTATAACCTAGGTCTACCAAAGTCCTCTCACAGGAGCCGGACGGGGAGCAGGAGCCGGAATCGGACGGGGAGCCGGAACCGGAGCCGAACGCGGAACGGGAGCCGGGCGAGGTACCGGAGCGGGTGCTGGAGCCGGACGCGGTGCCGGTGCTGGGGTTGCAGGACGAGCAACCGTTGTGGCTACCACCTTATAATCGGGGATCACCGCGATATTTTGGATCTGAGATCCGGCGACGGTGGCTCTGACTTTCATTCCCGGTACGAGGCCAATAATTCTCAGGACGCATCTTTGAACCCTGAGAGTCCTGTACGGCGCGCTTTCTTCGCGAATAGTTACTACGTCGCCGACAATACTTTTGACAAAACCGACAATGGTTGTAGTGTTTGCTGTTGTGGTGGTCTGCGTTTGGGCTATTTGAGTTGCAGGGTTAGCCATCGCAGGATGTACTGAGACCGCCGAAATTACCACCGACAGTGTTGCACCTGTCAATAATTTGATGTTCTGAAGACGCATTGAAACCTCACATTAACTGCTATTCAGGGTCGGGTTTGCTTCCGCTGCACGAAAGTCCCAACCTCTATACCTAATCCAGTTTAATCCCCAGAGTAGGAAATTTATGACAATCTCAAAAAAAGATTATCGAACAAGTATTGAAAGACTAAATTTTACATCATAAGTTCCCGATTTACAACAAGTTCAGCGGTTTGCATCTCTAGAGTGTTGCCGTGATATATTGAGTTTATTCGATCGACCGTTGCCGTTTTTTTCCGCCCACCTAACTGTTGCTGGGGGGGAACTCTACCCAAAGACAGATTGTGCTTGCCGGATACTGCAGCGCCATAGTTTGAATAGTCGATCCCCAGTCGGTCATTGCTAAAAAATCAAATTAGTCGGAGGTAAAATTTCATCATTTTCTTGCAAGATTTACGCAGAAACCTGGTTTTTTAACGACATTCTATTGCGTAACTCCACTGAGCCACTTATAAAAACCTTGTGGTTTTGGTATTATTGCCTAAGCTTTGTGTTGAGTTACCAGTTATCAGTGGTGGAATTTCAACTAAAAACTGTACAGCGCAGTTGCCGTCATTCGATTTTAGATTTTAAATTTGAGATTTTCGATTGACACCACGGATAAATCCGGGGGCTTGAGGATGCAAGGATTTGGGATTGGGGATTGATTCCACGGATAAATCACGTGGCGGGTACCATCAAGAAATTCTTGGTCAAAAAGCATCTCAAAATTTTTCGGATCGGGTGCGGTTGGCGGATAATTAGATCGGAACTTTGTAGGAAATGCTGGTGAGGAGTTTAGCGAACAAAACAATGGTGAACAGCAAATTTTTGTTTAACAAGTTAATTGTACTGAGCTTGAGCGCAGCCGCGCTGTCGATCGGCATACAGCAGCAGACGACTGCCGAAGTGGTGGCTAATTCAAGCAATAGTGCGATCGCAGCGCAGCGGCCCACCTCCGAGACACAGTTGCCGAATCTCGGAACCCCAGAACTGCCGCCCTTGGGAGAACCATTTCGTTACATTCCCCAGGAACCACAGCCTGCGGTAAATCCTATTGAGGAAGTGCGTTTAGTGCTGAAATTGCGAGAACGCCGCGTCTATGTTTACCGACAAAATAAGGTGCAAACCAGTTTCCCGGTTGCTGTGGGAAAAGGCGGGTGGGAAACTCCAACAGGCAATTTTAAAGTTATGCAAATGATCAAAGATCCAGTTTGGCAAAATCCTTGGACAGGAGAACTTATTCCTGCTGGGCCAGACAATCCATTAGGGAGTAGGTGGATGGGGTTTTGGACGGATGGCAAGAATGTGATTGGTTTTCATGGTACTCCGAATCCAGAGTCGATCGGGGGGGCGGCTTCTCACGGCTGCGTCAGAATGTTTGATAAAGATGCACAGGCTTTATTTGAGAAAGTCGCAGTTGGCACACCGGTGATAGTTGAGCATTAATTATTCGGAGTTTGGGGTGCATCAAAATATCTAGGAACAGGCAAGATGCCTGTTCCACAAAAATTCAATACAGGCAAGATGCCTGTTCCACAAAAATTCAATACAGGCAAGATGCCTGTTCCACAAAAATTCAATACAGGCAAGAT
>NZ_JAUBUC010000059.1:33067-42657 GCF_036705285.1 Microcoleus sp. B4-C1
GCCTGTTCCACAAAAATTCAATTTTCTTGTGGGGAGTAGGGGTTGAGCAGGAGAGCCCGCCCATGAAATACTAATTGATAATGGTGATTTTCGGCGAGTTAGAACTTACACCTTAAACCTCTGTCAGCAAGAGGCTTTCCGGCCTGTTCCACAACAAAGAGTTATATCATGTCCGGTCGATTCCCTCCGCTTCGCTTCGCCCGAAATCAGGTAGGGGCGGGTTCAACAACAATATCTGCCAATAATTGACAATCTCAAAAACCCGCCCCGCCGGGATATTATGGTTAATCGATCGGACATAATATTAAATAGATTGCTGGTATTTTTCCAGCAACTCCGGGATGTAATCGTAGCCATCAACACCGATCGCCGGAATGATATTCGCTCGACTTTTCGCCAAAGCTTGTTTAAAAGATTCCGCCCCCATTTGACCCCGCAAAATTGTCAACAAACCAGCCGATTGACGCCACTCCATCGCACCAATTTGCTCCAAAGTATACATTCCCAAACTGCCGGCAAATATCGCTTTTTCTAGTGAGTTGATTCTGTAATAAGCTTGAGCCAAGTAAGCCAAATTCAGACCTTGCAAATATAAATCCCCTGAAAATTGAGCCGCTTGCCAACCTTTGAGCAAATATTCGATCGCAGCTTCAGCATTTTCCAGGGCGATTTTAGCAATACCAAGACTGCTGGAACAAAAAGCTTGACTTTGCCTGTCTCCCAATTTTTCCGATAGCAACAAACCTTGTTCCAAATAACCGATCGCACTCTCGTAAACCTCCGGTTCCACCTCCTCCAACTGCCGCGCTTGAAACACTTCGCTGTAACCCAAATTAGCCAGAGCATTTGCCTCGCCTTGTCGCTCTCCCGTTTGTCGTGCCATAATTAAAGCCCGCTGGCTGTAATTAATCGCTTCCTGATAATTTTTTTGAGCAACATAGTTGCGGCTGATGTGATTTAGATTGGCAACTTCGCAGGCTTTGTCTCCTTCGGTACGGGCAATTTCCAGCGCTTGCTTGTGCAGCAAGAGCGATCGCTCGTAGGCCCCAGCCGCCTGCATCGAATAACCCAAAAGCGTCAGAATCCGAGCTTTTGCTTGAGTGCCTTCAACTCGCCGCAGCGGTTCATCTAAATAATCCAAAGTATGTCGCAGGGCTTTACCATCAAACGAAGCAAAAATTCCCCCGTAAAGGGGAAAGTATTCTCGCTGAGAAAAAGCACGCAAAATTTGCAAAGTTACTTGAAAACAAGCATTAGCAAACTGCTCCCCGCTCTTGGTAGAATTATTAAACCCACTAGCTAGCTGACTCCAAATTACCGCAAAAGTAATGTAAGTAGAAATTGAAGCTTTTGTTGACACTTTGGAATCGTAAACTTGCTTGTCAAACCATGTCGCTAACGCCCGCTGCAAGCACTGCAAAATAATCGCCGCTTCCACCAATATGCCTAAACCTAAATTCGATTGCTGGGCGGCAAATTGAACTACAGATTCACCGACTGCAATAGTATTCAAAAGAGCCTGGGGAAAGGGACTGTTAACTTTTTTTGCCCAAAAAGCCCAAGGCCCATTTTGTTCGGGACTACCGGCAAATCCTAGCTGCTGTGGCTGATAAATCCAGCCCACAAGTTCCGGTTCCAAACGCTGCCAAGATTCTAAACCTTTGGCTATGCCGGCGGTGATTTGCTGCAAATCTTGTTCGGTTTCGGGATTGGCAGTTTGCAGCATTTGTTGGTGCAGGGATTTTGCCAATTGCTGCAATTGAGCGAGAGTCAGCGGATGTTCTTTATTCGGATCGATTACTTGCAATAATGCCAGGAGGCGGGCGTTAGATTCGGCAGTAACGATTTGTTGGATTGAGGATGCAATTGCGCGATCGACGCGGTTATCTTTCTGCCAGCGTTCCCATTCTCCTTGGATGGTTTTGAGAGCTCTGAGGCTGCGATTTGCCTTTGCTTGTTTGATTTCGTCTTTTTCATTTCTGAGTTGATTCTCGGCCGCATCAAGGCGTTCGCCGAAACAGCGTTCAAAGATTTCGCCAGTACCGGTACTAATGTCTTGCACTAGCATTTGATAAACTTGTTCTTTGGAGCGAATTTGACCTTTGAGGGTGATTTCGACAATTTTGTCGATTAGGGCTAGATAGCGATCGCGCAGTGAGGTAGAGTCTGGCATAATTTATTTTTAGTTAATAAGTTTTTATCGACAGCGCTTGCAGCTTGCACAATTTCATGCTGCTATTTAATTTTACAGCTCATCTGGATTAATGCCCATTGCTCGCAGGCGATCGGCTAAACGATTTGCTCGCTGACTTTCTGATTCGGCTCGCTGACTTTCTAATTCAGCTCGCTGCCTTTCAAACTCCTCTGGAGTCAGAACCCAATCGCCACTGACATCGTACCAACGCAGCCACAACCTCGAACAACCTTGATAACAACCTTCCCACAAACCTATACCTAATTCTAATTCCGGTATCCAGAAGCGCGGCTCGGTTAAAACTTGTTCGCGGTAACGATTACCAATCAAGCGAAATATTCTCAGTTGATTGTTGTACCGACTGAAAACAAAGTAGTAAGGAATCTGCAAAATCTGTTCGTAAACTCGCCACTTAGTAGGGGGTTTATTTCGTGCTTCTTCTGTAATTCCTAAATCCTCATCTTCCGTTCCCGGTGACAGCAGTTCTACTACTACCAGAGGACTGACATTTTCTTGCCACATCACGTAGCTGAGGCGCAATTCGTCACCTCGATAAAATCTCGGAGCCCCCAAGACGACAAACCAATCAGGTCTTTTGTACCAATTGAGATGGTTAGAATCGTAGTAGAGATTGAGGTCTGTGGCTATAAATATTTGTTCTGGCGGATGGTTGGCGGGGCGGCAGGTTAGACGCAGCAGTTCGGGTTGAAAGTCGTGGAATTCGTCAGGCAAACCGGGTTCCTCCGGGTCTTCACTGGGTAAATCATACATCGTAGGGAGGACTTTTGTTTGCGAAGGCTGCGAATCCGGTTCGTACATCGTCATAAGATTACCTAGGCGATACGGCTTGAGGAGATTGAGGCGGCACGGCAATTGTAATATTATAGCGGTTTTCCGTTGAATCAGCTAGATGCCTAGTAATTAATAATGGGTAATCGGTAATCAGTAAAGGATTTTAAAGCGGGAGGTTATTTATTAAAATACAAATGTGAGGCATAATTATATTGCACATTTTATCTAGTTTTTTGTGATTTCAGAAACTGTTACCACCTCAAAAAGCAATTCCATCTTAGAAGCACAAGGATTAACTCGCAAATTTGGCGGTTTAATTGCTGTAAACGACGTATCTTTCACAGTTCAAAAACACGAGATTTTTGGATTAATCGGTCCTAACGGCGCTGGCAAGACTACTCTATTTAATGTAATGACTGGACTGATACCTGCTTCTAGCGGCACTCTGATTTATCAAAACGAAAATATTTCTAAACTGCGACCTTATCAAATTGCTAATAAAGGTATGGCCCGAACATTTCAAAATATTCGGTTGTTTGGGGAACTTTCTGCTTTGGACAACGTGGCGATCGCCCGACACATCCACAGTCGATCGGGCAATCCAGTTTTATCGGTGCTGTCGGGGATTTTCGGCTTGCCAGCATCTAACGCAATGGAACGCAAAACCCAGCGGAAAGCCTTAGAATTGTTGGATTTAGTCGGATTGGGCGATCGCGCGGGCGAACAAGCCAAAAACTTGCCCTACGGCGACCAGAGGCGCTTAGAAATTGCCCGCGCTTTAGCCTTAGAACCGCAAATACTCTTGTTAGATGAACCCGCAGCGGGCATGAATCCCAATGAAAAGCACAAATTAAGCGAATTTATCCGAGAAGTGCGCCAACAATTCAATTTAACTGTAATATTGATCGAGCATCATGTACCGCTAGTTATGGGATTGTGCGATCGCATTGCCGTCTTGCATTTCGGTCAGCTTATTGCCTTGGGCGAGCCTGCTATTGTCAGGAATGACCCCGCTGTGATTGAGGCTTATTTGGGAGATGAAAAATAACTAAGGAAACCCGGCGATTGGAAATCGCGTCTACACAAACTCACATTTTGCACCATTATTACACATTTTGTAGGGGCTGGTTCACCGACAATAATTGCCTAAAAATAACAATCTCATAAACCCGCCCCCACCCAAGAGTAAACGAGTAAAAAATCGAGGCAGAGCCTCTCGATATGCGTTCCCAGGCAGAGCCGGGAACGAGTAATGACAATGTAGGGGCGGGTTCACCGATAATAATGGCCTAAAAATAACAATCTCATAAACCCGCCCCCACCCAACAGTAAATCGCAAGGTACCTCAAACTCAACGTCACAAAAAATGCACGATAACCCACCCCAAATATCTCAAAATATCCTCTTAGAACTGAAGAATCTTTGTGTAAATTATGGCGGAATTCAAGCCATACAAAATATTAATCTCACGATAAATGCGGGCGAGGTTGTCAGTCTCATCGGCGCCAACGGTGCGGGCAAAAGTACCACATTGAGAGCTATTTCTAAAATAGTTAATTTGCGACAAGGACAAATTATTTATAGCGGGCGCGATATTAGCCGCCGCCAAGCTCACGAAGTTGTGAAGTTGGGAATCGCCCACAGTCCAGAAGGGCGGCGGGTTTTGGCGCAGCAAACGGTGTTAACTAACTTAGAATTAGGGGCCTATATTCGATCGGACTCGGCGGCAGTAAAAGCCGATTTAGAGCGCCAATTTGAGATATTTCCGCGCCTAGCAGAAAGGCGTCGCCAGCTAGCAGGAACTCTCAGCGGCGGGGAACAGCAAATGCTGGCGATCGCCCGCGCGTTGATGTCGCGCCCGAAGCTGCTATTATTAGACGAGCCTAGTTTAGGCTTAGCACCCGCGATCGTCAAAGAAATTTTCGGAATTATTCAAAACCTGCGTTCCACAGGCGTCACAATCCTTTTAGTCGAACAAAACGCCAGTTTAGCACTGCAAATTGCCGATCGGGGTTACGTGCTAGAAGCTGGTAACATTACTCTCACAGGTATTGGATCAGATTTGCTAAACGACGAGCGAGTCAGGAGCGCATATTTAGGATGACTTGGTTAATTTTGGCAATTTTGAGCGCTTTTTTTGAAGCAGTAAAAGATGTTGTTAGCAAACACAACCTGAAAGCAAACGACGAATATGTCGTCACTTGGTCGCTAACATTTTTTACAGCAGTCTTTTTAACTCCGTTGCTATTTATTATAGAAATACCTCCATTAAACCAACAATTTTGGATAGCTTTGTTAATCGGAGCCAGCATGAACGCAGTCATTGCTCTCCTCTACATTAAAGCCATCAAACTGTCGGATTTATCCCTCGCCGTGCCACTGGTAGCTTTGACGCCCTTATTCATGCTGCTGACTTCACCGTTAATTGTCGGCGAGTATCCCAACTTTTTTGATGGTATTGGAGTTTTTCTCATTGTCATGGGATCTTATCTATTAAACATCAAAGAAAAATCTCAAGGCTACTTAGCCCCCTTCAAAGCACTTGTGCACCAACCAGGGTCAAAATTGATGTTACTCGTAGCTTTTCTCTGGAGTATTACCACAAATTTTGACAAAATCGGCGTGCAAAACTCTTCCCCGATTTTTTGGGTGTTCGCTTTATTGACGAGTATGAGCGTCCTATTGCTGCCAGTTTTACTGCACAAAACCTCTAACCCCAAGCGCCAAATTATCCAATACTTACCGATGCTAATGGCAATGGGCTTTTTCAATGCTTTAGGAGTCATTTTTCAGATGCAAGCTTTGACAATGACTTTAGTCGTGCAAGTAATAGCACTTAAGCGTACCAGCGTATTAATGGGTGTACTGTTCGGCCATTTTATTTTCAAGGAAAAAGATATTCAGGAAAGATTTTTAGGAGCTGCTATCATGATGGGAGGAGTTTTATT
Source organism: Microcoleus sp. B4-C1 (assembly GCF_036705285.1). Taxonomy (NCBI): domain Bacteria; kingdom Bacillati; phylum Cyanobacteriota; class Cyanophyceae; order Oscillatoriales; family Microcoleaceae; genus Microcoleus; species Microcoleus sp. B4-C1. Next base: position 39,002 of record NZ_JAUBUC010000059.1, read on the forward strand.
TATAACATTATAAATTTTTCATATTTTATGTAATTTGGTTTGCGGCCTCGGAATGCAAGTCCTCTCCAAAATCCTACGACTTTGCATTCCGAGGCTGCGGACGCTTTTTTCGTGGCATAATTAAGCGAGAGGCTGTGCCTCTGAGACTTCGTTTAATTTCGACTTGTTATATATAGAGGAAAAATTAATGCACAAAATAGCAGCCACACCCGGAGGTTGGAACCCTCAAGCAGAAGGAGTAATTTTTATTCAGCAAACCCCCGCACCAATAGTATTTATTAGTGCTGCTGACACCGACATTCAAACACTCGCAGTCGCTGCATCCAAAATGCCGGCAAAATTTCCCAAGGTACGCGCAGTAAACCTGCTTCAGTTGCAGCAACAACTAACAATTGATACTTATGCCGAGGAAGTTTTAGAACGCGCAGAGGTCATAATCTTAAGACTGTTAGGAGGGCGTTCTTATTGGTCTTACGGCTTAGAAATTCTGCGAGAAACGGTGCAGAAAACTAACGCATCACTGATTGTAATGCCGGGAGAAGACAGTCCAGATCCAGATTTAATCAGCCATTCCAATGTATCGCTGTCAGCAGTCAATCAACTGTGGCGCTATTTCACAGAAGGCGGAGTCCAAAACTTTGTTAATGCACTAAAATTTGCCGCCGATACTTGCCTGAAAACTGCTTACAACCCGCCACTACCTCAAACAGTTTCCCGCGTCGGAATTTATGATTGGGGCGGACAGGCGCGGGCGTGTTTTGCAACTTTACCACCCGATTCATATCCCCCTAAATCCCCCTTAACAAGGGAGACTTTGACAACTTCTTCCTCCCCCCTTAAGAAGGGGGGCTGGGGGGGATCTCCGGGTTTGGAAACACTCCCTAAAAGGCACGGCGAGGGCGGGCACGGGGGCACCGCCCCTACGGTCGGAATTTTATTTTATCGCGCTCATTACTTATCAGGAAACTTAGCACCAATTGATGCACTTTGTCAAGCTCTAGCAGAGCGAAATTTAGTCCCAGTTCCCGTCTTTGTATCTTCTTTGCGGGAACCAGATTTGCAAATAGAATTGCTGGAATATTTCCAGCCAAAAGAATCAGAACCAATTCAATTATTGCTCAATACCACAAGTTTTGCAGTCTCCGGTTTCAGCAGTCAAGAACCGGAACAAAATAGTTTAAAATCCTTAGACGTTCCCGTATTGCAAGCAATCTTCAGCGGTGGCGGTTTGGAACAGTGGGAAACGGAACTTCAGGGACTTTCGCCCCGCGATGTGGCGATGAATGTAGCATTGCCAGAAGTAGATGGAAAAATCATTACTAGGGCTGTTTCTTTTAAAGCCGTACAGACTTGGAACAGCGAATTAGAAACAGATGTAGTGGGTTATGTCGCTGCGGGCGATCGCATTTCATTTGTAGCAGATTTAACAGCGAATTGGGTGAAGATGAAACAAACCCCAGCCGCCAACAGAAGCATCGCCATAATTCTAGCAAATTACCCCACTCGCAACGCCCGCTTAGCCAACGGCGTCGGCTTAGATACGCCCGCTAGCTGTGTCGAAATCCTCAAAGCTATGCAGCAAGCTGGCTATCAAATTGAAAACATACCCGCTAGCGGCAACGAGTTAATTGAACTCCTGACTTCGGGCGTGACAAATGACCCGGAAGGACGCGAATTGCGGCCTGTTCATCAATCTTTGGATTTGGCAGAATATGAAGAATATTTTGCTAGTTTGCCGCAGGAAGTGCAAGATGGGATTTGTAAAAGATGGGGGATTCCGGGAAGCTATGCACAAGATTTTATAAGTAAAAATAGGTCTTTTCCGATTCCGGGAATTCAGTTTGGTAATGTATTTGTAGGAATTCAACCATCGCGGGGATACGAACTTGACCCCGCGTTAAATTATCACGCCCCCGACTTAGAACCTACCCACAATTATCTAGCTTACTATTACTGGCTGCGAGAAAAATTGGGAATTGACGCTATAATTCATGCTGGAAAACACGGAAATTTAGAATGGCTTCCCGGTAAAAGTATAGCATTGTCTAACAAATGTTATCCAGAAGTGGCGTTAGGCGCGATGCCGAATTTTTATCCCTTCATTGTCAACGATCCGGGGGAAGGTTCCCAAGCAAAAAGACGATCGCAAGCTGTGATAATCGACCACCTGACACCGCCGATGACTCGCGCCGAACTCTATGGGCCTTTGCAGCAGTTGGAGACCTTAATTGATGAGTATTGCGAAGCCCAAAGTTTAGATCCGTCCAGATTGCCCATGATTCGCGATCGCATTCTCGCCCTCACCAACAAAGAAAACTTAGATAAAGACTTAGGAATACAACTAAATAAATCGGAATTTACAGAATTTATCACCCGCACAGACGGCTATCTTTGCGAACTCAAAGAATCCCAAATCCGCGACGGATTGCACATTTTTGGGCAGTGTCCCGAAGGTAGACAGTTGAGAGATTTGATAATTGCGATCGCCCGCCATCCCACCAACGGGCGATCGGGCTTAACCCGCGCCCTAGCAGAAGACTCAGGCTACGATTTCGACCCGTTAACGGCCGATCCCACCTCAATAATTCAGCACCGCACAGCAGGCGATTTAACAGCAGAACTCGAAGAAAAAGCCGCTGAATTAGTAGATAATTTAATCGAAAATATTCGCGTTAATCCGCGTTTATCTGCGGTTGAAAACATCCAAACAGGACAAGCAACCCAACAAGAATTAGACTGGATAAATAACTATCTTTTACCATCACTCCTCCAAACAAACCAAGAAATTACCAACCTTTTGCGCGGACTAGATGGGCGGCACATACCCAGCGGCGCATCCGGCGCGCCCACTCGCGGCAGACCAGATGTATTGCCCACTGGTCGCAATTTTTACTCAGTAGATATCCGCGCTATTCCCACAGAAACCGCCTGGAGAGTTGGCAGAGTTGCTGCTGAAACTTTAATCGAAAGATACACCCAAGAAAACGGCGAATATCCGAAAACTTTGGGTTTGTCAGTGTGGGGAACATCCACCATGCGGACGGGGGGAGACGACATCGCCGAAGCCTTGGCGCTGATAGGAGTTCAACCAGTTTGGGATGGCCCTTCGCGCCGGGTTGTAGATTTTGAAATCTTGCCGATTTCTGTTTTGGGGCGGCCGCGCGTTGATGTTACTTTGCGAATTTCTGGCTTTTTCCGCGATGCTTTTTTTAATTTAATTGATTTGTTTGACAGTGCGGTAAAAGCTGTGGCAGATTTAGACGAATCGGCTGAAAACAACCCTTTAGCAGCACAAGTTAAGGAAGAGATTTTGTATTGGGAATCTACAGGTTTGAGTCAGGAAGAGGCGCAAGGGCGATCGCAATTTCGAGTCTTTGGCTCAAAACCAGGTGCTTACGGCGCAGGACTTCAAGGCATAATTGAAGCTCAAAACTGGACAGACGACAGCGATTTAGCAAAAGCTTACATTAATTGGAGCAGTTACGCTTATACAAGTACCCCCCCAACCCCCCCTTATCAAGGGGGGGCTAAATCTAATTCCTCTGCTTTACAACCAGAGAATACCCCCCCAACCCCCCCTTATCAAGGGGGGGCTAAATCTAATTCCTTTCCTTTACAACAAGGGGATACCCCCCCAACCCCCCCTTATGAAGGGG
>NZ_JAUBUC010000060.1:0-13187 GCF_036705285.1 Microcoleus sp. B4-C1
TTTTAATAATTTTAGGAATCGCGTATTAGCTTGCTTTTCTGATTAGATAAACTTATAACCATAAGTTCAGGAGAGCCCCACAACTTTGCTGACGCCCAAAACCTTTGAACAATGCTTTTATCCTAGGAATACCAAATTTTCACATTTTTTTTAAAAAAGTTGATTTCATGTTAGTTACAATTCGGCTAATCGTTGATTCGGATACTCCCCAATTTGTCCCCGAAAATAGGTTCGATATTCTCCCCAATATTCCTAGGCAACTAAAAGTTGTTCTTCAAGAGTGAAGGCGCTTCGGCGTCCTCGTTGAGCTTGAGGATTTTCTAGCCGGAATTGTTCTCAAGTGTTAACCCTTTCTTTAAACGTTTGAATCAGGACACCACATCTCTGTTTAAATTGCTCCGGTTTCAAATTTTGATAAAATCGATAGATTTATTATGTAACTACAAAACACCTTTTTAGCATTTTATGCTGTTTTGAGCATCATGTCCTGAAAATCAGTTCAACCTGCAATTTCCTCCAATTAAGCCAAAGCCTTTATTCTAGCATATATTTTTTGCACGATGTCTATTATTTCTTCCCAATGACTACTGATACCAGTTGAAAAAAAGAATGCAACTGTAGGCCTGTGATCCCAACCACGTGCTTCATCAGTCATTTCCAATTATTCAATTATTCAATCCTCTGATACCAGTTGAAAAAAAGAATGCAACTGTAAGCCCGCGATCCAAACCACGAGCTTAATGAGTCATTTCCAATTATTCAATTTTTCAATCTAAAATCTCAAATCTCAAATCGTATGACTGGTGACTAAGGACGACTGACGATCGGAATCTCGATCGCAAACTCAGTGCCCCGTCCAGCTTCCGAAACGCAATCTAGTCGCCCCCCGTGCTGTTCCACAACTAAATGGTAAGAAATCGACAGTCCCAATCCAGTGCCCTTGCCGACTGGTTTGGTAGTAAAAAACGGGTCAAATAATTGGCGGCGAATCTCCTCCGGTATGCCCCGCCCGTTGTCGCAAATGCGGATCGCCACAAAATCGCCGCCAACAACTTCAGTGCGAATTGTAATTGTGGGAACAGTCAATGGAGAATTAGGATTTGACGGGGGTGAATTTTTCGCATTTCTCGCCGCCCATTCCCCTTGCTGGATTTCTTCATCCAAAGCATCAATAGCATTGCCGATAATATTCATGAACACCTGATTGATCTGACCAGCACAGCACTCGATGTGGGGCAAATTGCCATATTCTTTAATAATCTGGATAGTTGGATGTGGGCCGTGGGCTTTGAGCCGATGCTGCAAAATCAACAAAGTGGTTTCGAGTCCCTCGTGAATGTCAACGAGCTTGATGTTAGATTGATCCGATCGCGAAAAATTACGCATCGACACAACTATTTGGCGGATGCGCTCGGTTCCTACTTGCATAGAAGACACTAGCTTAGATAAGTCTTCTACCAAAAAATCGACTTCCATCTCTGCTGCTGCTTCCCGAATTTCCGAGACTGGTTCGGGATAGTGCTGCTGGTAAAGTCCCAAAAGTTGGAGCAATTCTTTGATGTAGTGGCTGGCGTGGGAAAGGTTGCCGTAGATAAAATTAACAGGATTGTTAATTTCGTGAGCGATACCGGCAATCATTTGTCCCAAAGAAGACATTTTTTCGGTTTGCACTAATTGAGTTTGAGTTTGCTGCAACTTTCGCACAGTTTGCTCTAATTGCTGTGCTTGATTTTTCAAGCAAGTTTGCTTTCGCCGCAGGACTTCTTCGACTCTCTGGCGCTTGATAATATCCCGTCTCAACAATTCATTTGATTCTAAAAGTTGAGCGGTGCGTTCTTCAACTTGTTTTTTTAAGTCGTCGTGAGCTTGGCGCAGGGCTTCTTGGGCCCGCTGCCGCTCTAAAATTTCTTGCTGCAAAAGTTCGTTGGCTTTCTGCAATTGGGTGGCTCGATCGTCCACTGCTTGTTGTAACAGCTCGATCGTCCCATACATTTCAGATTGGTTAAAAACTTGCGGCAAACTTGTCTGAGACACAACGCCCAAAAGCTCTCCCTGGCTGCCAACTACTACCAAACGGCGGACGCAGTGGCGCTGCATGGACTGGTGGACACTCCAGAGGGAATCGGTGGGAGATATGCAAAATAAAGGCGCACTCATGGCCCTTGCAGCGGGGATTTCCGAGAGGTTGAGTTCGAGGGCGTGAAACTGCACGATGTCGCGCTCGGTGACAATGCCGATCGGAATTTGGTAATTTTGTGTTGGTGCGATCGCCCGATCGGGATGCTGAGTTTGCTCTTTGACAATGACAACGGAACTAACTCGATGCTTGACCATGAGCTGGGCTAAATCGAGGGCTGAGGCAGTTGTTGTGGCAGAAATGACTTGGTGCGTCATGACATCTGCTGCACAGCGCAAATTGGTTAGCAAGTTAATCGGCTGGAGGGCTTCGTGAATGGCTTCGCGGGTGATGATGCCGAGAAGTCGCGAGTCCTCGTCTACTACGGGCAAATGCCGGATGGAGTGCTGGCGCAAGGTGAACATAGCTGTGAAAATATCTGGAGACTCGGATTTTTTGAGAGTAATGGGCGATCGAGTCATTACGTCAGCAATTGTCAGTCCGACTGTACAAGCTGCGACGGTAGTTAGCTTGACGATATCCCGTTCTGTAAAAATGCCGATGGGCCGATTATCTTCGACGACTAAGACGCAACTGCGCTTGGCTGCGCTAGCAACAGCGTTTTGTTTTTCGCCACAAAGGTGACAGGAGACGCGCATCGGGTTCATGAGAGCCAACACTTGGGCGATCGGGGTTTCTGGAGCCACGGTGAGGGGGTGGCGGTCGATCGCCCGATCTAAAGGTGACGAGTAGAGAGGCCGGCTGTTGGGGCGTTCGGCCGGTTCTGATGATTTAATTACCGACAACTGGGGGGCTGAATTGATGAAATGTTGTAATTGTTCTTCTTGTAGCATGATTATTAATTTTACTTAATGAGTTGTTACAATTTTGGAGACTTGGGTTGGCAGACTTAGCATTAATTAAGCGGGTGATAGATGCTCGATCGCCTAAAATCTGATTGCTAGAACACTCTTATTTAATTTTTATTTTTTAAATCCTATGTCGTGGACTCCCTTAAGTCATCGAATTCATCACTTGCCGCTTATCCTTGCGGGCCCGATTTTGCGCCGGACTGAAAGTCGGGCCGTGACAGTTTGGCTGGCTCTGAAAGCCCCCCGCCAAGTCGAACTCAAGGTTTATTCGACAGAGGGCGGAACCGGCGAAATTGTCGATCGGCCCTTGCTCCAAGGTGCGACCTCTACCGTGCAGCTCGGCAAATACCTGCACGTAGTCGCCGTGACTGCTAAACCAATTAACAGCAACCTCTTGACATCTGGGCAAATTTATGCTTATGACATCAAGTTTACTGGGAGTAGCGAGTCGAACGTCGGGGGTGCAGTCCCAGAAAATGAGAAAGAAAATCTCATTTCTTGCCTGTGGCCTGCCACCCCTGATTTATCGGCTTTGGGGCCGGAGACGATTAGTTATTTCGCTCACCAGTTGCCCACTTTTGCCCTGCCGCCGCAGGATTTAAACTATTTGCGTATCGTTCACGGTTCTTGTCGTAAGCCCCACGGAGACGGCAGAGATGCGCTGCCCATCTTGGATAATTCGATCGAACAGTTTGCAGGAACGGCAAATAGCAGGCCCCACCAACTGTTTTTAACGGGCGACCAAATTTACGGCGACGACGTTGCCGATGCCATGCTGTGGGCCTTGACTGACGCTGGCGATACACTGTTGGGCTGGGAAGAAAGTCTACCCCTGATGGATGATGCCCAAATAAAAAAGAATTTGTGTATCAGTATACCTAAAAATTCGCAAAACGAAACTGCACCTGGCCAAGAGAGGGAAATTTTTAGAGAGTCGCCAATTCAGAAACCGTCGGATGCTGAGTATCAGTTCAAAAAACCAATTGAGTTACAGCCGGGGACTCGCAGCGATATTGCCAGAGATTTTGGCGGCTTTACGGCGATGTTGGTGAATAAACCCAAAAATGCTAAAAGTCACTTGTTTAGCTTGGGCGAATATTATGCGATGTATTTGTTAGTTTGGTCGCCGGTACTCTGGTGCACAAGTTTTCCGAAGGGTAAGGATATTTGCCCAAATTCTAAGCAGGCAAAAGTCTGGGATAGAGAAGTTGTTGAACTTAACGGTTTTGCTCGCAATTTGTGGAGAGTGAGGAGGGCGCTAGCGAATATTCCTACTTATATGATTTGCGATGACCATGATGTTAGCGACGATTTTTATTTGAATCGAGAGTGGTGTTACCGGGTGCTGGGGAAGCCGCTGGGCCGCCGGGTAGTGCAGAATGCTTTGCTGGCTTACGCTGTGTTTCAGGCTTGGGGAAATACGCCTGCACAGTTCGATCGCGAAAAACCGGGAGATAAATTATTCAAGGCTGCTGAAAAATGGTCTGCTTCGGCGGGGACTGATGTTTCTGCTTGGGAGGATGCGGCTTCGTATTTGGGAATTCCCGCGCTCGATCCAAAAACTCATTTGCCTAAGTTGAAATTAGATGAAGATGTTTTTATTTTGGATCGAGATGACGAGGGTGTAACTGAGGTTTTGAATTGGCATTTTACTGTGAGAAGTTTTAAGCACGAGGTGATTGTGCTGGATACGCGGAATTGGCGGGGGTATCCGGTGAAAAGTGCGATCGATCCACCGATGCTTTTGACTCACAAAGGTTTTGAGGAGCAAATTCAGAAACCTTTGAGGGAGACTGAGTTGCTGAATAAAACTGGGGAGTTTGAGATTGAGGCGACGCTGGTGGTTGTGCCGACAAATTTGGTGGGTTTGTCGATTATTGATGCGGTGCAAAAGTGGGATGTGGAACAGGGGAAGGTTTTTAATAGTGATGCGGGGGATTCTTGGAATTTTCATGAGTTAGCTTTTGTGAAGCTGTTGGTGGAATTTTTTAAGCAGCGCAATCGGGTGATTGTGTTGACGGGGGATATTCACTATGCTGCTGCTGTGCGACTGAGTTATTGGTCTGATTGTCATTTTGGCGATTCTCGATCGAACATTGAGCCTTTGAAGGGGGCGAATGATAAGTCAAATTGTCAAAATTCTGTGTTGGCGCAGTTGACTGCTAGTGCTTTGATCAATGAGGAGTGGACAACGCATTTAGTTCATACTAAGATTAAGTCGCTGTTTCCTGAGCGATCGCACGAATGTTTGGGATGGAATGAGCCGCTGGAATTAATGAAGATTTCGAGGGGTGGCAGAAAGAAGGCTATGGCGGCTGCTGTCAGAAATAGACAATCTCTGCCTGATTGGGGCTATCGGATTGACTGGATTAAACGGCAAAGAGCTCGCGTGTTTTTGCAGCTAGAAAATGGAACTGCGTCAGATAGATCGCATAAAAATAAACAATTGTCATTCCGGCGTAGGTTATGGAATTTTATATCGCTGTTGTGGCGCAATCGCTGGCTGCAAGAGGGTGATGAGATTGTGGGATATAGCAATATTGCGATCGTCAGTTTTCAGTGGCCGGCTGATGATGATGGGGAGAAGGCGGTGATGCAAAATATTTATTGGCGGCCTCTTTGGGAGCCGGATAGTGTAGTTTATAGTCAATATTTTGTGCCACTGGGATTGGATGAGGATGATTAGATTCACGATTTATTGAAGAAGTCGGGGATTTCGATACGGGTACAATATTGTGATCGGTTTGTGGCAGTGTCCGCCGGAGGAGAAACCCTAGTCTCATAGCTAAAGTCGGTTGGAACTGAGATGTTACACCATTCTCAAGAACAGGCTTTCCGGCCTGTTCCACAAGAGATGAATTTTATTGTGGAACAGGCCGGAAAGCCTGTTCATAAAAGATTTATCGAGAAGGGTGCAAGATGTCAGTTGGAACTGAGATGTTACACCCTTCTCAACTAGCCATACTGCCAGCCACTAAGGATCGTGGATTAAATAACTTCGTAGGTTGGGTTGAGGAACGAAACCCAACAATCAAGCGTGGCGTTGGGTGGAGCGAAGCGTAGGGTTCGTCCCTCAACCCAACCTACAAAAAATGCAAGTTATTTAATTCTCATTCCTAACAGTGATCTCAAAACTGTGCTTATGAGCTAGACTCTGGGTACGATCGATATTAATTAACAGACCCAACACTACCAAAGATAGCAACAAAGTTTCTCCGACAGTCGCAGATTTCCTAGAGCCGGCCGACTTGCTCAATCAGTTAAAAGCCATACGCAAAAAGTCGAGGGCGGACTTGGCAGATATGGAAGTTGTTTGGGACATATTAGAAAACCATCAGCACGAAAGTTCAGCGGAAAACTAACCTTCTTGCTGTTCGATAAACGTGAAACCCTTGATGGATATAGCAGAAAATAGAAAGCCCGTGACGAGATTTGAACTCGTGACTTCCTCCTTACCAAGGAGGTACTCTACCACTGAGTTACACGGGCATAAAAAATTAAGAATCTCCAATTAAAAAATTAATTTTTAATTCTTAAATTTTAACTTTTTATTAAATTGAGGTGGGCCGAGCTAGATTTGAACTAGCGTAGGCGTAGCCAGCGGATTTACAGTCCGCCCCCATTAACCGCTCGGGCATCGACCCATTTCCATCACAGTTATACATCCTAGCACCAGAATCTTTATTTGCAACATTATATTTAAAACTCTAATCATTTAGCTGATAACACATAAGTGAGTTAGGGGCTGACGGGAAAATTGAACACTGTTTAAGGTGTGCATTGCTAAGTCTAGGCTGGGTGCGTGCCCGGAGCACCCTAAGTCTAGACTTAGCCCAAATCCCTAATTCACTAATTCCCCGGTTTCTTGCAGGGAGTGCAGGCGGCGGTAAATACCTTGTTGACTCAAAAGTTCTTCGTGGCTGCCAACTTCGACGATTCTACCGCCGTCGAGTACGACGATCGCATCGGCTTCGCGAATTGTACTCAGTCTGTGGGCAATAATTATGGTGGTGCGCGTACCGAGGATATTTCGCATGGCTATCTGGATCGATCGCTCGCTTTCATAGTCCAAACTAGAAGTAGCCTCATCAAAAATTAACACATCCGGCTCCACCAACAGCGCCCTGGCAATCCCCAACCGCTGCCGCTGGCCGCCGGACAACCGCATTCCTCTCTCCCCGACCACGGTATAGTAACCTTGGGGCAACAGCCGCACAAAATCGTCTACTTTGGCAATGCGACAAGCATCCTCAACTTGCTCGAAAGTGGCGTTTCTGTTTCCGTAAGTCAAATTTTCCAGCAAAGTACCGTTAAAAACGTCTACTTCTTGGTGGACAATGGCTAAACGCTGGCGGTAGCGAGTCACGTCTAAGCTGCAAATGTCTTCGCCGTCGATCAGAATGCGGCCGGAGTTGGGTTCAAAGTAGCGAAACAAAAGTTTCACTAAAGTCGATTTCCCGGAACCCGATCGCCCGACTAATGCTACAGTTTGTCGGGGATGAATCAATAAATTCACATCTTGCAAAACGGGTTTTTGACTGTCGTACCCGAATGTCAAACCGCTGATCTCAACTTTGCCGGTAAATTTATAAGATGGCTGTGCCGATCGAGCATTTTCTGCTAAATTAACCGCATCAACACCGTCGGGCGTTTGCATAAACTCGTGGAACCGGATCATTGAAGAATAACGCCGCGCCAATGATTCGGCGATAATGCTAATCGGACGCAGTTGGGAATATGCCATGCTTGCCAACGTGTAGACGGTAACAAAATATCCGAGGGAAATTTTGCCTGCAACCGTGGCTGCTAGGCTAAAACCAAGAACTGAAAACAAACACAACTGGACGATCGTCTGCTGGTATGTCCCCAAGGTGACGTATCCTTTGTGAATGCGGTGGATCACGACTTTTAATTCGCGATCGAGTCGGGTGGTTTGCCTTTTGAGTTCATCGCTTTCTGTCGCAAAAGCTTTGACTGTTTTGATGTTGGTGATAATTTCCGAGTTGCGGCTTTCTGTATCTTCGATGTATTCATCCAGAATTTCTTCCCGCGCAGTCACCTGTTGCAGGCCTTTGAGGGTGAAACTGAGGATAAATAGGAATGAAACCAAAATTAATAAGCCAATCCGCCACTCAATTAAGCAGATAACGGCAAAAATGCCGATTAAGCGGACGACTTCGGGGATGAAGTCGCCGGCAATTTCTGGGTAAGTCCAAGTATGGTTGGCGATGCCTTTGGCGATGCGGCTGGCAATCCGTCCGGCGTTGTTTTCGTCGTAGAATTCTAGGGGTAAGGTGAGGATTTTGCCGATCGCACTTCTCATTCGATCGCGCCTTGCCCTCAATGGTATCGCCCAGTGGAACCAATTTGCTACCCAAGGCTGGATCGGTGCTTTGGCTACTGTTACCAGAAAAATTATGCCGAGCAAGACGGATAGCGATAATATTTTGTTGGGTGACTGCTGGGTAACAGAGGCGATCGCTGCTATGAGTTTTTGCGTTACTGTATCTGTAGGTTGACCCGACAATACGTTTAATATTTGACCGATCGCGTAAGGAACAAGCAAATCGGCTAGTGCCAAAATGCTGGATGCGCCTATGCTGTAAAGTGATATTTTCCAGTAGCGGCTGTAGTATTTGAAGATGTCCTGAAAGCTTGCCATAAATTTTTGTTGAGATACAACCCTTGCAAACACTTGCATTTAGAACTGCGCTCTCGGCGCGCCGTGTTTACAAGTGTACTACAAAAGTAGTCGATCGGGGATTCATCTCGGCTCATGCTAGCGACTCGCCCGATCGGGTGATTTATGGCAATCATTCGATCGTCAGCAATCGATCGGCCTTCCTGGGCAATAAACTCAAGACTAAGGGCAAAAAATGCAAAAGACAGAATTTTTCTTAAATTCTGCCTTCTGAGCAATGCCTTATAAGTTTTACCTTTGAGTCGTCTGTTAGCTGAATGTGTAGGCTGATTGCAGCGCCCACCAGATCAAGAAGCCGATTCCGCCGGCAATGACAATCGCCGAAATGGCGATCGCTATAGGACTGTCAGCTCCCTTGAACTTCATGATTCCGCGATTTAAATCTGACATGACAGTGTTCTCCCACAATTCCAGCTTGATTGTAGCTTTGCCGTGGGTCGATGGCGGTCAATTTTCACGGCAATTACTGATTTGGTTAATGATCTGGCTGCTGAAATTGCAGGTGGGGAGTGGGTTTGGGGGGGGTTTACTGGGTTTGTGAAAAAAACTTGCTAAAAAGACTTGACAAATTTAGAGAATTGAGACAATATTGTTAATACCGCAGGAAATGCGGGTGTAGCTCAGTGGTAGAGCGTCACCTTGCCAAGGTGAATGTCGCGCGTTCGAATCGCGTCACCCGCTTTAGAAGATAAACAAAATCAAGAAAACCGGAAAGTAGATCAAGAAAGTTTTCGGTATACTCCTAATGATGGTTGAAAATACCTAAGTTAGTGGTAAGATTGAATGCAGAACTTGTAAGTCAAAATTGCCGATCGGGCAATATCTCGGAATAGGCAGTTGAAAGCCTCGCTTTGGCGGAATTGACAAGTTTGATTAAGTGGATATGTTAACGATTATTTTTGCAAAAACGCTTTTTTTATCCGATCGCTAGTGCCATCTCAAAAAGCTCCCAAGATTGACTTAAACGATGAGTACCCCTGTCCTTGCCGACGCCGGGGTCGTCTAGTTCCCATAACGTTGACAGAAGCCTTTGGCTGCAACCGCTGTCAACAAATATTTGTATTGGACGAAAGTGGAGACGTGATCGAGCAACTATCAACGAACTATCCTTACAAGCAGGCTTGGCGGTGGACAGGGCACCAGTGGAACAGAGCGCATCCGGGTTTGAAAGCCCATTACTTGCCACTGGCTTTGGGTATGATATTGGTGCCGCTAGTGATTTGGTTGCCCTTGGCGCTACACTCGCCGGGCCCGAATATTATTCTGTGGGCAATGGTCGCCGTGCTGCTAGCAATGCTGCCGGCGCTGATGGTATGGCTGGCTTACAGGCGTTAGCTAGATGATAATAGAGGATTTTACCCATTCATCAGATGCCGCAAATGTCGCGCGTCGGGCTTATCAAGCTTCTTTGGAGTTGGCGGCGACAAAGAGTGCCGATCGCGCGGCAGCTTTGCAGGCGATGGCGGGCTCGCTGAAACGGCGGCAAAATGACATTTTAGAAGCAAATACTCTGGATCTAGAAGCGAGTCGGGACATGGCGATTCCCGAATTGATTGTGGAGTGGCTGAAGCTGACGCCGGAACGGATCAAGACAACTGTGCAAATTCTGGAACGGTTGGGGGAAATGCCAGATCCGATCGGCAGGGTGATCAATGCTTCTTATCAGGTCGATCGCTGTCAGGTTTACTGTCAGTCGCTACCGCTGGGGGCGATCGCTCTTATTTACGAAGCGTTTCCCGAGTTGGGGGCGATCGCTGCGGGTTTGTCTCTCAAAAGCGCTAATAGTTTGATTCTTAAAGGCGGCAGCGAAAGCTGGCAAACTAATGCTGTAATTGGGGAAGCTTTGGTTTCGGCGATCGATGAGGTCGGTTTGCCATCGGGATGTTTGCAGGTACTGCCGCCGGATCGGGGCGCTTCGATCAGAGAATTGGTCACTCAAGACCAATATCTCAATTTAATTATTCCCTACGGTAGACCAAGTTTGGTGCAGCAGGTGGTAAGGTTGTGCACAGCACCAGTTTTGAGGTCGGCAATGGGAAATTGTTACCTTTATTGGTCGCCGACTGGCAGTTTGGAGATGGCAAGGTGGATGATTTTGGACAGCCATCAAAGCGTGCCCGATCCTGTTAATGCGATCGAGAAAGTGCTCATCGATCGCAACCAAAAGCCTTCTTCCTTAGTCAGGCTGTGGAACAGTTTAAAAGAAAAAGGCTTTCAAATTAGCGGCGATGCGGATCTCGTCGCAGATTTCCCAGACTTGAAGCTGGCTGAAACATACGAGTGGACTCAACCGTATTTAAACAAAACCATAGCGTTTAAAGTTGTCGATAGTTTAGAGATTGCGATCGGCTGGATCAACCGCTACAGCAGTGGTCACGCTGACTGTATTGCCACTGAATCTTACTTAGAAAGTCGCCAATTTGCTCTGGATGTTAACAGCGCCTCAACTTTTATTAATGCCTCACCTCGGTTTTGGCGCTATCAAAATCGGGGAGATGCGATATTTTTGGGAATGTCCAACCAAAAAGGTTATCGCCGGGGATTGATCGGGTTAGATACGCTGACGACAATTAAAGAAATTGTTCAGGGAAACGGACTTTTTTAATCTTATAGGTTATTTAAGATTGGTTATTGAGATTAAACCAAACTGAAAAGTGGGAAACTATTATCGATGCGTAAGCCTTTAATATTTGTCCCAAAAACCTTTTTATAGGATACAATAATATCTTGGTAGAACAATCAGGCCGCCTCGATCTAAAGCAATTTGATCACAAGCTGCAGGATAGCCGCAGTGGAGACAGATAAAATCTCCGCATCCTAACAATAAGCCGCCGGATTTATGTGTGGGTTCAATCTAAAATCGGGTACGGAATCTAATTAAATTTAGAAACTTATTAATTGACATGAAAACACTCTTAGCGATCACATGAAATCAGAAAAATCACTCAATACTCTAGACAAAACTGCAGCGGCGACTTTAGGCAAAGAAACGCTAATTCACCACTCGGTATATGTTAAAAAATTGCGTCCACTTCTGCCATCAGAAGCCTTTAAACCAGATGCTAGCAAGTTGGTTATACTGTTCATTAATATGGCCATTTTGCTACTGGGTTGGGGGATTGCCGATTGTCTAGATCAGTGGCCCATCTATCTTCTATGGCTTTATTTACCTTTAGCTTTAATTATGGGTAATAGTATCGTAACTATGGGATTTTTCGCCCATGATTTCATGCACGGTAGCGTCAATAAAAAGTCTCGTATGACTTATCATATAATTAGTTTTCTAGGGTTTGCAATGATGTTTATGCCTTCTACTCAGTGGAAATATGTTCATAACATTGTACATCACAGTCAAACAAATTATCTAGAAGATCCGGATCGCAATTACCTTTACCACCAGCCGAATAGTTGGGGAAAATGGATTCATAATTTCTTTGCGCCAGCGATTGATAATCCATCTTGGTTATTAATAGTAGGACTTCCAGCATCGTGGTTATTTCATCAATTTTGCCACCTCTCGTCGAGCCTATTGTTTAATAATAAAATTGTGGATTATGTGCCCGCTGCATTCACAGTTAGTCAGAAAGATAGATTGAAAATTGCTCTTGAGTTGTTTGCGGTTTTATGCCTGCATTTTAGCATTTTATTCTATTTAGAGTTTCATGCGCTAAAAATCGTTCTTGGGTACTTGCTACCCTTAGCAATCGGTCATACAGTTGCAATGTTTTATATCTACACAAATCACCTGATTTGTCGGATGACGAGTGTTAATGACCCGCTGATTAATAGTCTTTCAATACGGGTTCCCAAAATAGTTGATTTGTTGCATTTCAATTTTTCATATCACACGGAGCATCATATTTTCCCTAGTCTTAACTCAGACTATTACCCTTTGGTTCAAGAGTTGATCCAAATTCACTATCCTGGGCGGATGAATTTACTGGATGCTGGTGAAGCTTGGCAATTGTTAATGAAAACTCCTCGGCATTACAAAGATGAAGTTACGTTAACTGATTATTTAGGGGAAACTTCGGTAAATTGCCCTCTTGATAATTCTGCTGTAACACCTTTGCCATAGCTAAATACACCCGTTACGCTCACAAGTTCCCCCCAGACTACAACTAGAAACCGACGCTAACGAGCAATTTCACCTGACGGGATAACAACCCCGTCAGGCTTATAATTCTACATCCAAAATATTCCCACGGGTTGATTCAGAAAGATAATTCTATTTATTTGTATTATTAGTAATGGCGATATTATGGTGCAAGAGTTGTTGAAAATTCACTATCCCGATCGCATGAATTTAATCGATGCTGGCGACGCTTGGACGTTGCTGCTGGAAACACCCCGGCATTATCAAGATGAAGTTACCTTCACTGATTCCTCTGGTACATTGTGTGTGAATTGCTCGATCGCTGAAGACTACAAAAGCTGAGAATGGGCAAAGGAATTTTCTTTTGGGGAGTAGGGGGTGGGCGTCTCGCCCAACCCCAAA
>NZ_JAUBUC010000060.1:13197-42573 GCF_036705285.1 Microcoleus sp. B4-C1
GTGGGGGGCGTGGGGGTGGGGCGGCCCCCCCCCCCCCTACTCCCCAAAAATACACTCCTACATACTGATGCTATTTAGCACCAACGAAGGCTTGAGAGCAAAATAAGGAATGACTCGTTTTTGATTGTTAGCATCAATCCTTTGTTCTGCCATATTCAAATTTTGCTGGAACTGTCTGGCTAAAAGTTGGATCGGGGTTCCCGCAAAAACTTCGTCGAAGCTCATCCGGTAGAGTTCTCGGAAAGATTTATCGTAATAACCCAAACGGTCATATCGATAAGCTGACAAAATAAACATAGTTTTCAGTTGCTCAGCCGCTCGTTTGTACGGAGGAAGCAACCGTAAAATATCCTTTTCTGTAATCACTTCGAGATTGCCAGAAGCGGTAATTTTGGGAATGTCCCGGTAGGCTGCCAAGGGCATATTGGCGGCAAAAGCCATGTATTCGTACTGGGGAAAATTGACGGCTGAATGCTGCGGGCCGCAGGTGAAAATTACAGTTGTGACAATTTTAATTAATTGTTCAACTGTGTCGATTTTGCTTGGCATTCCTTTGACTTTACCGCCGTTATCAGACGCTAATTCTTGAGCCCAGGTTTGCAGTTCCACATCTTCTGCGATCGCCTCTTTCGTCGGGTAAAAGTGTTTGAGATAGCCGGAGACAAAGGTTTCGATCGCATTCCACAGCAGCAATCCATCATCTCGGTAAGGGTAGTGAGGCAGTTGATTTGGATCGTCCATTTCCCGATTTTTCAGTTCGGTTGGGAAGGCAAATTGATCCAGACTCCAGTTACTGCAAGCCTCTCTAGCTATTTCCATTGTCTCTGGCAAGCTACCGCTTAGCAAGTCATCGACTGGCCCGCCCGGAGCGATCAAATAAGAACGCGCCAGCTCGTTGTTAGTCAACATAAACCGAAAGTGCGGTTTCAGCAGCAGGCTAAGGGGGTGATTTTTAGCCAACTGTCGGGCGGTGACGATCGCGATTGGTTCCATCACCAAATGAGTTCGACCTAAATGCGAGCTCATTTCGTGGTGATTGGCATCTGCTACTTGCACGCAGAGTTTCGCAAACAGCCAATCCACAGGAGGATCGAACGGGGTGTAAAGATGGCTATTTGGGGTCGGATCTAGTTGAATGGCGATCGGCACCAGTTCACCGCGATCGCGGATTCCCGTCCACCGCCAAGCGAAAAAAGCTCGCGGTTTTGGCAAGAATTTTCTGCCTTTTTCATAGCTGCCGCCTCCAATTTTTGAAGGCGCGCGATAGTGTTCGTCGCTACCCGTATAATCGGCAATGTAAATGTTTTTTTGCTGCAACTCTTGGTGCAGATCGAATAACGGGTGAAAGCTGGAAATTTGTGCCAGTGTTTGCGCCCGAGGATCGCCGGCATCTAACAGGCGAAGCACCATCGGATTTGCTCCAGACAGGCGCTGTTCTGCAAAAGAGCGATCGGTTTGGTAGATTTTGGCAACAGCAGGTAGCGGCAGCAGAGTAAAGAAATCTTCATAGTCTTGGAGCTCGTCGAGAGGATCGAGAAAACTTCTCGAATCGGCCGCCAGCATATTTCCGGGAAGTTCCGATGTTGCTAGTATCCGCTCTCCAATATACTTGCTCGAAAAGTTCTCGACTGCGGGCACATCTTTCAATAATGCCAAAGGTGATAAACTCTCATAGTCAAACTGATAAGCTTGTTGTTGACGATTCAAGGAATCTTTGCGCTGTTCTTGGTTCGGGTCGTCTTGAGGAAGAAGAGGTTTCATATTGTCTACCACTGTATAAATCAACTCTCTTTTTGTAGTAAAATATCGGACATCATCACTACTGATCTAGGAGGGAATTTAAAAAGTATTGTGCAGGCTCACGCTTGATATAGGTCTTATTCACCGATCGATAATCTTATTCCGGATTTTTTTAAACTTAGAAAAATTCCTCAAAAGAAGGCAACACTTCTCGATCGCCCTAAATCGACCTATAAAAGTTTCATACTCCCGATCAAGAGATCGCACGCCCCGAACCCCGACATCTTTGAGAAGTCGGGGTTCGGGGCGTGCGGTTTTTGAGCTTTTTGAGCTTGGTCTACTGATTAGCGGTTATGTACGAACCATTAAATATTGGCCGTTGCCGATATATTCACCATCGCAACTCGCGAAAAGAGTTTCCGCCCAAATCAAGAAAAACCGCCAGATGCGACGAAATTTGCCATAGTCCATGCCGTAGTCTAAATCTTTGACTATTGCCTGAGAATCATCAAAATTTTTCAGCCAATTAACTAAGGTTGTAGAGTAATTGTATCCGTTGAGATACCAGTTTTTTATCGTTTTGAGGTCTTTGTTGTGGCTGGCAACGGCATCGTATTTCCAGATACGACCGTGGGGGAAAATGTATTTGTGGAGGAAAGGGCTGGACATATTGTTGGGAATGCGGACTGTGATAATGTGAATGAAAACTTTGCCGTTATCCTTCAGGAAAGAGGCAAGCTTTTGGAAACCCTTCGTTAAATTGCCTACATGCTCAAAAACTCCGATGGAGAGAATTTTGTCAAATTTTGTCTCGAAGTTGGCGTCGTTCAAATCGCCTTCATATAGGGTAAATCGACCGGAACTGAGGTAGCTTTCGGGGTCTTGCATCTTCTGACGCATATACTCGCATTGGTTGTGGCTGAGGTTAATGCCAGTAAACTGGACATTGGGGAATTTGGAAAGAATGTAATTGGGAACGCAACCCCAACCGCAACCAAAGTCTAAAATGCGATCGCCATCCTGAATGTCTAGCTTCTCAATCACATCATCAATCATGTGCATTTGCGATTGTTCAAGGTTGGCCGCTCCTTTTTCCCACAATCCCATGCTGTATTTAGGATAAATGAGTTTGCCGTCGCCTAACATCGGATTCAGCATTGCTTGAGGTAAGTCGTACTGAATCTTCATTAAATCCCGCGGCCCTTCGGCTGTATGGTCTGTTTCTGTTAGTACCCATTCATAGGGTGCAAGCAGGGAGGGGAAATGCTTAAAAAAGACGGGCATACAGGTATCAAAAAGCGATCGCAATACTGAATCTGCGACTTCTAATCCGTTGATGTAAGACTCTGCTACTGCCATTTGCACCGTGTTAACTGCACTGACTGCGAGGCGGGTTGCTCCGTAGGCGATCGGACTTTTGCTATGTACATCTCCCACGATGGGAATGTGTTTTTCGATGCTTTGTAGGGCTGTTGATGAAGTCATGGTTATAGTGGTTTTAAAGATGCTGCTATTCTATCTCACGAAAATTAGCTGGTTGTTAGAGATCCAAAAAGCTGAAACTATTGTCAAGTCAGGTTTGCACAGCCAAACTTCCCAAAATCCTAAAAACATATGGCGGTTGAAGGGGATTTGATAACGGATTTATAGGGTTTGGGCGATATGAATTTTATTAAGAATTATGTCAGTCTATTTGAGATTTGAGATTTGAGATTTGAGATTAACTCCAGAGCTTGAATTGGGGTATTTTCAGGGTGAGATTAAAATTTTAGTGTTCAGTTATACCATTTTAGATATTAGAATTGAAAATGAATGATGAGCTAAGAGTTGGACTCTTGCCTAGAGTTGCATTCTTTTTTTAAACTGGTGTCAATCGATTTTAGATTTTAGATTTTAGATTTTAGAGGCGACCCCACGGATAAATGCTCTTTCTTGAGGATTTTCGATTTTCGATTTTGGAGTGATTCCACGGATAAATCACGTGGCGGGTACCACCTTTGAAATTCGTGGTCAGTTGGGCGCTTGAGGTGAGGAAACGAGAAGCAAGTGCCGATCGCGACTTATAGTTAAGGTATCAGGGATACAGAAAAAATGCCCAGAAACCGGGTTTGCATACAGGTTCGCTGCAATAACAGATGTCCGCGAGATTCCTCGCTAATTAACTAGACGCGCCACCTATGCCACAGATTCACTATCTGCCGGACGATCGCACGATCGAGATAGACGACGACGATATAATTCTCGAAGCTTCCCTGCGTGCCGACATTCCCCACACCCACATCTGCGGCGGTAGCGCCCGATGTTCGACTTGCCGGGTATTGATTGTCGAAGGTTTGGAATTTTGTTCTCCCCGCACTTCGCCGGAAGAGGAACTTGCCAAAAAATTGCGCCTAGAACCGGAAATTAGGCTAGCTTGTCAGACACAGGTTGCGGGCGGCAGGGTGATTTTGCGCCGACTGGCGATCGATTCTGAAGACTTGGAATCATTTAACGACGAAATGGCCGGAAAGTTGATTTCTACTCCTGTGGGTCAAGAGAAGAAAATTGCAATTTTGTTTGCCGATATTCGAGGGTTTACTGCGTTTGCAGAATCGCTGTTGCCCTACGATATAATTTATGTTTTAAATCGCTATTTCCAAAAAATGGGTTATGTTATAAACCGCAATGGCGGGATGATTAATAATTACATGGGAGATGGTTTTATGGCGCTGTTTGGGTTGGAAAATCCCGACAAGGCGGCGGAACAAGCGGTGAGGGCTGGGGTGGAGATGCTGGAGGAACTAGAGAAACTCAATCCCTATTTTGAGACTTTATACCGTCACCGGTTGCGGATTGGGATTGGCATTCACTGCGGGTGGGTGGTTGTGGGGAATTTGGGGGCGTCGAAGAGTCAGACAGTTACGGCGATCGGAGATGCGGTGAATTTGGCCAGCCGGATCGAGGCTGCTAATAAGCAAGTGGGAACAAGTTTACTAATTTCCGAGGAGACTTATCAGGAAGTGAAAGAATTGGCGATCGTCGATCGGTGCGTATCCGTGCCAATTCCGGGTAAAAGTGGCGAATATCCGCTGTATGAAGTAGTCGGGATGCCGCCGCTGCCCGCGGCAATCGAGGTGGTTTCCGAGGTTAAAAATATTTCTATATGGCAAAAATTTGTCAATAAGTTACTGGCTTTATATGCTGCTGCGGGCAATTGGCTTCGCAAAATTTGGAGTTAAATCAGAAAACTCTAGAGCAACTTTTTTTATTTTTGTTATTCCCTCGATAATATGAATATTCCTAAGTCAATTCTTCGCATTTTTCTATTCTCCCGAACGATCAAATCCTTTGATCACAACGAGATTTAGACCTGTGACTTGCTAACCTGCTAACGGCTGGGGCTGAAGGTTGCACTGGCAAGGTTGCTTGCGATAAATTCAAAATCGGTAAAAATAAGGTAGAAAATATGGTACATTATGATGTGTGTTTTTTAAGACTGCGAAAATCCGATGAAATCAAAGTTAATTGAGCTTTTTGGCCTTCTTCTTGTGGGATTGCTGGCTAGATCATCTGATGCACAATCTCAACCGAATCAGCAGAATATAGTTCTACTTGAAAATTTACCAGGTACTGAGTTATCTTGTGGGTCTAGAGTCCGTAATGCTTTCCCAGGAGGGCCCTGCAAAGCCGTCATCGAAGATAACAAGTTAATTTTTTATATTGAAGTCGGCAGTCACCAAGAAAAATTGGGTAACCAACGCGCTACCCAAGCGATCGTGATTCCACTCAAAAATATTTTTACCATTACGACGAAAATCTGGAGTAACACCAAGGTTTATGGGTACATCGGATTTATGACAGATGAGTCATTGCCATCTGGAAACCGAACCAACTTCCTTGATTTTGAAAAAAAGATCATCGACTACGAAATCCCCAGTCTAGAAGCTTTGACTCAGGCCCAGCAGCAATGGTTGAAAATGCTGAGAACCAAACTGCTTCAACCCACCCAATTTGCAGCCAAGCTACGACCTGCTTTTGCCGATAAGCCATCGCAAAATTTATCTGAACTAACCAACCAGGTCTTATCAACCCGCATCTGCATTCGCTGCGATTTACGTGGAGCTAATCTAGAAGGCGCAGATCTCAAAAAGGCTAATTTAGAAGGGGCTAACTTAGCCGGGGCAACGTTAAAAGGGGCAAGATTAGAAAGTGCTAACTTGATTGGCGCAGTTCTAGATAATGCTGATCTCAGCAATACAAATTTAAAATTAATTCGACTTTCTCTGGCCTCCCTAAAGCAGGCAAAATTGACTAATTCAGCCTTAAACGGGTCGAATTTAGAATCAACCGATTTATCCTATGCCAATCTCGATCGAGCGTCTATGACCCCGGCAAATACATTTCCGGTGGTTCTAACCGGGGCGAATTTGAGCCATGCCAGCCTGATTAAAACCTCGCTCAACGGCGCAGTCATGACATTGGCAAATTTTCAGGATGCCAACCTCAAGCAGGCTAATTTCAATCCTGTCACAATTCAGGTCTTTAAACATAGCACTAGTTTGAGCCTTGCAAATTTTCAACGCGCCGATCTGACTGAGGCTCAATTACGATCGGCTTTTATTATAAATACCAATTTCCAAGATAGTAATCTCAGCCGTGCCAATTTAAGAGATGGAACTTTGTGGAATATTAACTTTCAAGGGGCAAATTTGACTGAGGCTATTATCGAGAAGACATCATTATTCCGCGTAAATTTGCGAAATGCCACAATGACAAAAACCCGTCTGAACAACGCTACATTTTGCCAAACAACGATGAGTGATGGTTCTGTTTCTAATGAAAGATGTAAGCGTTAATTTGGCAGGGTAATTACGCTGAAATGTGCGACCGCTCTTGACAATTAAACCGCAAATATCCGCGTTAATCCGCGTGCATCTGCGGTTAAAAAAATCCCCAAATCCTAAGCCATTACCATCCCCCCATCCACATTAAAAACCTGCCCCGTAATATAAGCCGCCGCCGCATCTGCCGCCAAAAACTTCACCATCCCCGCAACTTCCTCAACTTCCCCATATCTCCCCAGCGGAATATACTTCAAAATCTCATCAGACTTGACATCCTTAGTCATATCTGTAGTGATAAAACCCGGTGCAACTGCATTCACAGTAATCCCGCGACTCGCCAACTCTTTCGCCACAGTTTTAGTAAATCCAATTACCCCAGCCTTTGCCGCACTGTAATTAGCTTGTCCCGGATTGCCCATTTGTCCAGCAACCGAAGCAATATTAATAATTCGGCCGCTTCGCTGTTTCAGCATGATTTTACTGGCAGCTTTCGCACACAAAAACACGCCGGTTAGATTCAAATCAATTACCGCTTGCCAATCTTCCAACTTCATCCGCAGCAGCAAAGTATCGCGAGTAATGCCCGCATTGTTCACCAAAATGTCAATCCGTCCCCATTTTTCCATGACATTACTGGTGAGTAAATCTACTTGCTCAGTTTTCGAGACATCTGCTGCAAGTGCGACAGCTTCTCCTCCAGCAGCGACTATTTCTGCTACCACCTCATCAGCAGCCGCACTCGAACTCGCATAGTTGACGGCGACTTTAGCGCCCTCTGCCGCTAATGTTAAAGCAACGGCGCGGCCGATTCCCCGCGACGCACCGGTCACGACAGCAACTTGACCCCGCAATCTCTGAAAAGTCTCTGGTAATAATTCCATAATTGTATCCTCGCAATCTACCAGAGAATTTTGCACTAAAATCGAGCCAGAACCCAAAAAATTATTTTGTCTTATGGCAGTTCAAAAACAGTTCAGCAGTTTTGAGGAGTTACTATCGGGCTCTGACTTGCCCGTGTTGGTGGATTTTTACGCTACTTGGTGCGGGCCTTGTCAGATGATGGCACCGATTTTGGAACAAGTGAGTGGTCAGATGAAAGACAAGCTGATGGTTGTCAAAATTGACACGGATAAGTACGAACAGTTGGCGTCGCAGCATCACATTTATGCTTTGCCGACTTTGGTGTTGTTCAAAAATGGCGCTGAGGTCGATCGCATTGAGGGAGTGATGCAAGCGGCGCAGTTGATCGATCGAGTGCAACCTTTCTTGTAACCGGAGCCCATTATCTCACACGTAGGGTGCGTCAGCTAATAGACATCTCCCAAAAAGATATTCAAGAACAGGCAGGATGCCTGTTCCACAACAATTATGGGAGATGTCTAATATCTGATTCATTATGAATAAGATAATCCTAGTTGACGCACCCTACTGATGAAGACTCCCAGCCACGCTATTATCAATCTGGCAATTCTCGGCAAACCGCAACTGCCGCAAGCTAATCTAATTATTGCGATCGGCGGAATTTTGCCGGATATTCCGATATTTCTATTTTACTTTTGGGCGAAATACATTGCTCGCTTGCCCGAAGCTACAATCTGGTCAAAAGCATATTATGAGCCTTTTGTGCAAGATATTGTGGCTCTGTTTCATTCAATTCCCCTTGCGGTTATTGGTTGGCTAATTGCTTATTACTTTGGCTGGCAAAGTGTGCAAATTTTGTTTATCAGCATGATACTACACTCTCTGGGAGATTTGCCTGTCCACAATGACGACGCTCACAGACACTTTTTTCCGTTCAGCAATTACCGTTTTATCAGTCCGTTTTCTTATTGGGATAGGAAGCACTACGGGTCAATTGTTTCTCTAGTTGAAATGTTGTTAGTGCTGCTGTCAACTTTCCGGGTTTTTGGTTTTGTTAATTCTTATGTTGGTAAAGGATTGTTGATTTTGGTGAATTGTTTTTACTTAATTGGAGCGGTGTCTTTTTACGTTCGCTCTTTAGTTTCTCGTTCTTAATTATGCTGCTGCAATTGCTCTCTCACCGGATTATCGAGATTGTTTTTGCCCAACTGAGGGCGATCGTCCTTAAGGCATTATCATCGAAGCTGAGCCATCCTGCGACTACTTCTTCAAATTTAAAATTCACCCTCCCTAATCTCACCACGCCAGTGTGAAAAAGCACTGGTTGGACCCTGGATAAATTCTCCATCGCTCCAAGTAGTCTGGTAAAAGAATACATCTCCTTGGAGACCACCAGAAAGACAATTTTTAGCCCCCAGTAAGTTGCTTCCTATGAATTGAGAATAACTCATGTCAACTCCTGCTAAATTAGCATCTCTCAAATCGCAATAAAAAAACCAGACACCCAACCAATCTTCATCCCGACTAAATCGAGCATTTCTGAAATCAGAAAATATAGCCATTCCCAAGCCAACATTTTCCAAACAAGCACAACTAAAGTTGACATAGCTTAAGCGAGAACGACTCAGGTCAATATCACGCAAGTCAGCACCGCTCAAATCTACACGATGCAATATTTTATCCTGAAAATTTCGCTCGCCCTCGCCATAGCGCCGGAGCAATTCTTCAGCAGACAACGCTCTGTTTAAATCGTTTTGAATCCGGCCGTCAGGCATAGTCACTTGATGAAAAATAGTCTGCTCTGTTGTTTTAATGTCAGTCAAATTGGCATCAGTCAAATTAGTGTCAATCAGCACGGCACCCGTCAGGTCGGCACCCGTCAAGTCGGCACCTGTTAAGTCGGCACCAGTCAAGTCAACATTAACCAATTTAGCATTCCTGAGATTGGCATTGCTCAAGTTAGCTTTAATCAGTAGGGATTGATTCAGCCATACTCTTTCTAAGTTAGCATGGCTCAAGTTAGAATTAATTAAATTAGCCCCCCCCAAACTAGCGTCTTCCAGATTAGCACCGCTCAAGTTGATATCAACCAGGAAAAACTCGGAGAGATGAAAATTTTTCAGATCGAAACCAGAAAAATTTCTCTCTCCAGCTATATACCGTCTCCGTAATTCTCGCAGGTCGTAGATTGTCGTTGACTCTTTTTCGTCCACCACTGTTTTTAATCCTAGATAATATTAGTTAATTTTAAAATTCACCCCAGCCAGCATTACTATTACACACTCTTACATAAATGATTTAGGTTACTCATAATTTTCATCTTCATTATTAATAGTTCCATCTGGCATGATGGTATCACTAAAAATCAAACGCCCCTTTGGACTGACTTGAAATGTTGCCCCCATCAAGTTGGCTCTGGTCAGGTTGGTACAATTCAATAGCGTACAAAACAAGCTGGCTTCTCTCAAGTCAACATCAATTAGGTCGCCTAAGAGTTGAGCGTAATCTAGGATAGCATCCCTCAAATTGGCACCAGTCAATATAGTCAGCGATAGGGTAGCAAACTCTAGGTTAGCACTGCTCAAGTTAGCACCGCTGAGATTAACATAACTCAAATCGGCTCTAGTCAAGTTAGCACCGCTGAGATTGATACCGCTCAAATCATTCTGACCTGGTTGGAGGTCTTCGATGTATGTCACGTTAGCAACGTTTAAATCAGCATGACTTAAATCAACTCCAGGGAAATCCCTCTCTCCCGCAGCGTAACGCCTATAAAGTTCTTCAACGTCCATAGCTTTCTTATTCAAGCTATTTATACTTTGATAGTAGCAGCGCTTCTACGGACATAATGCTGTCCTAAAATCTCAACTCGAAAATCTCAGATCGCTAACTCCGCCGAATATTAAAACAGCACCAATCTTGGCGCTTCCACAGAGTAGCCACAATCCAGCCGTGCTGTTCGAGAGTGTCAGCAATTGGCTTAGCTTGTTCGAGCAAAATGCCGCTGAGCACTGCCCAAGTAGTGGGTTTGCTAATTGCAGTGAACTGCGGAATTAAATCAATGATTACTTCTGCTAAAATGTTGCATATCAAACCGTCGATCGGCTCATCGACCATTTCTTTCAAGCGATCGATACTGCCGAGCTCTGCAACTAACTGCTGAGAATTAACGCGGTTGAGTAGTCTGTTGCTAATGGTCGATCGCACTGCCAAAGGATCGGTATCCAAAGCATAAACTTTTGTAGCGCCCAACAACACCGCGCCGATCGACAAAATACCCGATCCGCAGCCGATATCAGCAACAATGCACTCTTTGTCATCAAAACCCAGCCGCATTTCCAGCGACTCCAGACACAGTTGAGTCGTAGCGTGAGCACCAGTACCGAAAGCAACACCGGGATCTAAACGCAAAATAATGCGATCGGTATCAGTCGGTGGGGGCAGCCAGGCCGGATTAATTAAAAAGCGATCGCCCACTTCTTGAGGCTGCCAGTGCTGCTTCCAAGTGGTGCCCCAGTCTTCGTCTTCAATCAAATCCCACTGCATCGCAGGTAGGGGCAAACCTGCACACAGAGCATCTTGGCGCAGCCACAGAGACAGAGCGGCCAAATCCAGCAATCCTGCCTGTTCTTCGGGCAAATAAGCCGACATCAGGCAGGAATTGCTTTTGATCTCAGTAGCAGTTCCCCTACAGTTAAACCGTTCCAGACGCCAAAAGATGATATCTTCCAGCGCCGGATCGCAAAGAATTCTAATTTCCCACCAGCTATGTGCCATAACGATTTTAGATTTTAGATTTTAGATTTTAGATTGGCCCAGGGGAACTGGAGACTGGGAACTGGGGAGTGAGGAAGGAGGATTGGCTAATAGAAAAATTCCCGCTTTCAGGCCAATGACCAATGACCAATTACCCATTACCAATTATCAGCCCTGGCATCCAAAATCTAAACTCCAAAATCCGTCAAAGATTTACCGTGTAAGCATCCCGAATTCCCGGAACTTTTAGGATCTCGGCCAGTATCCCTTCTGGTAGAGGGTCATCGAGGCTCAAAACCATCACCGCATCGCCTCGCACGATTTTACGGCCTACTTGCATACTGGCAATATTGACATTAAAACTGCCCAATTGGGAACCAATTTTGCCAATAATCCCCGGCATATCGCGGTGCAAGGTAAACAGCATATGGTGAGTGGGGGAAACGTTGACCGGGAAATCGTCAACACTGGTAATCCGAATTTCGCTTTCGCCGAGCACTGCACCTGTCACGGTGTGTTCGCCGAGGGTTCCCTTGGCCGAGAGGTGCAGGGAGCCGGTGTAGTCGCGAATTGAGGCGTCTCTGGTTTCGACGACGCGAATTCCGCGTTCTTTGGCTTCAATGCTGGCGTTGACGTAGTTAACGCGCTCTCGCAGGGCTTGGGATAGCAGGCCTTTGAGGGCGGCCACGACTACGGGCTGGCTTTGGTTGCTGGCCAATTCGCCTTGCAGTTGAACGTTGAGGTAATCGACTCGGCCTCCGGCTAGCTGGCTGACGAGGTTGCCTAGGGTTTCGGCGAGTTGCAGGTAGGGTTTGAGTTTTTCGATCGAGTCTGGGTAAATTCCTGGTATGTTAACAGCCGATCGCGCGGGCAATCCCAACAGCACGTCGCGAATTTGTTCAGCCACGTCGATCGCCACATTCACCTGAGCTTCCGCTGTGGATGCTCCCAAGTGGGGCGTCAGCACGATGTTCTGGCCGACAGTCCGCAACGGGGAATCAGCTTCGAGGGGTTCATGTTCGTAAACGTCCAAAGCTGCGCCGGCGATCTGACCTGATTTGATGGCTTCTGCGAGGGCTGCTTCGTCGATGATGCCGCCTCTGGCGCAGTTTATGATGCGGGCCGTAGGCTTCATTTTCGAGAGCACTTCAGCGTTAATTAAGTGCAGGGTTTCCGGCGTTTTGGGGATGTGCAGGGTGATGTAGTCGGATTCGCGCATCAGCAGTTCGAGTTCTACCAAGCGGCAGCCCAACTGGTCGGCTCTTTCGGTCGAAATGAAGGGATCGTAGGCCAGCAGTTTCATGCCCATTGCTTTGGCTGCGGCGGCGAGGTGGGAGCCGATTTTGCCCAAACCGACGATGCCGAGGGTTTTTTTGTAAACTTCTACGCCCAGAAAGCGGTTGCGTTCCCATTTACCCGCTTTGACGGATTCGTTAGCTTCCGGGATGTGGCGAGACATCGAGAGCATCATGGCGAGCGCGTGTTCGGCGGCGGCGATCGTGTTGCCTTCGGGGGAATTGACGACTACAATTCCTTTGCGGGTAGCGGCGGGTACATCGACATTATCTACGCCGACGCCGGCTCTGCCGATAATTTTAAGTGAATTCCCGGCTTCTATGATTTCTTTGGTAACTTGGGTGCCAGAACGGATCATCAAAGCGTCGTAATCTGGAATAATTTTTACCAGTTGTTCGGCTGAGAGTCCTGTGTTTACGTCAACTTGCGCGACTTGGGAGAGGATGTCAATTCCGGCTTGGTCGATCGGATCGGATACTAGAACTTTAGGCATAGCAAGCAATTGAGTGCAATAGTAAAAATAGACCGAGCGTTGGCGAGCTCAAAGTTGAGACTTACACTTAGAGCAGTATCTAACAGCTCAGCTCAAGCTTGCCTTTGTGCAGTTTGAATTGTATCTGTATTCGGTCAAGGTCGGCCGTTTTTTGCATGAAATATTTTAGCTTTGCGGGCGATCGGACTCTCTGACCGTCTCAAAATCCCCCAAGTGCTTAGCTAGTATGTCTTTTCGGTCTATAATAGACTTTGGCTATTTCAGCCTAACTATCAGGAATTGTTTTCTAATGAATTATCTTATCGCCGTACTGCCCGATCGAATGCAAGCCGAAGCTGCCTACTGTGCTCTCGAAAAAGAAGGCTTGCCTATGAAGCAAGTGAGTATTTTGGGCCGCGGCTACAAAACTGCTGATGAATTTGGCTTGATCGACCCGAACCAGCAAGCGAAGAAACAAGCTAAACTCATGGCTATTTGGCTGATTCCCTTTGGCTTTATTGCTGGGGTTACTTTCAGCTTGATTACTCAGTTGAAGACTTTTGCCTGGGCGGGGGAAATTGGCGATCACGCGATCGGCGGCGTACTCGGTGCGATCGCCGCTGCGATGGGCAGTGTGTTTGTTGGAGGCGCGGGCGGTATGGCTTTTGGTAGTGGCGATGCTTTGCCCTACCGCAACCGTTTGAATGCCGGTAAATTTTTGATTGCGGTTAAGGGTACTGATGATTTGACTGGGAAAGCTGCGAAGATTTTGCAGCAGTTTAAACCGGAAAATATCCAAGGTTATACAGAGACTTAGTTATTTGTTTGTTAACAGTTGACTGTTGACTGTTGACTGTTGACATTCAACTCGTGTAATATTTGGAGGCAGTTATGGAATCACAAACTATCCCCCTAGATTCTCCCCTAGAATTAACCCTCGAATTAACAGACGAGCAGTTTTTTCAGTTGTGTATTGACAACCGGGATTTGAGATTTGAGCGCACTGCTAGTGGAGGATTGATTATTATGCCACCTACGGGTAGCGAGACTGGTAATTTCAACATTGACTTATCGTACCAACTTCAATCTTGGAGCAGACAAAATAAGCATTTGGGAATTGCTTTTGATTCTTCCACTGGATTTAAACTGCCCGACGGTACAGATATTTCTCCCGATGCTGCTTGGATTCGGCGCGACAGGTGGGATGCTTTAACTGCTGAAGAAAAAAAGAAATTTGCGCCGATTTGTCCCGATTTTGTGGTGGAATTGCGTTCGACTACTGACTCGCTAGAAAAATTGCGGGCTAAAATGAAAGTATATGTGAAAAATGGAGCAAGGTTGGGATGGTTGCTCGATCGCAAAAATAGAAAAGTAGAAATCTCCCGTCAAGGTTCAGATGTGGAAATTTTAGACTCGCCTGCAACTCTGTCCGGTGAAGATGTACTACCCGGTTTTGTGTTGGATTTAACTGATATTTTCTAAATTTGTAATAGACCTCTTGCAAAAATAATTAGGACGGGCAAGATGCCCATCCCACAAAATTTATTTTTTCTTGTGGGATGGGCATATTGCCCGTCCTATCAATTGATGAAAAGGATTTTTTGCAAGAGGTCTAATAAGACTCGGCGGTTGAAACTGCATCTATCAAGTCCAAACCCGCAGAGGGTGGTTAAAGAGGACTCGGCGGTTGAAACCGCGTCTACACAAGCAAAACCCGCCGACGCGGGTTAAATATAGCGCGGTAAAATTACGTTATTCTCTTTAGTCTGCGGATGCGGACATCGTTTGTATAGCAGCGGTTTCAACCGCCTTCTTATCTTTTCCCACTCATTCATGATATGATAGGCTGCCAAAGGTTGCGTTTGGTATAACCTATGAAAATCCTCCACGGGACTTGGATTCCTCAAGCAGAAGAGAATTTTATTCAACCTGGAACGTTTTATATTTGGGTTGAAACCACTGAAAAGAAAAAACAGCCTGCTAAGGTTCATCCCCGACAATTGAAGACGGCACAGTTAAGAGAGTTTCTAACGAAAGAAGCCGGGATTCAACTGTCAGCAATCAGCAATACAAGTGCGATGGGGCGAGAATACGCGATCGTCCCTCGGTATTTTTTACTGCCAACTGCAGACAACCAGCCGTTACCATCTTTAGAGTTAGCGCGATATTTAGAGACAGAGTTACCCGAAACATTTGAGTTGGAGTATTGGGAAGTTGATTGTGTGTGCATCGCCACCCACACTTTGACTAAAGTATTGAACGATCTGCATTTTTTTGCCCTCTACGATTTAGCAGAAGTTCAGTTTGGTTCAGACTTGCTATTTTGGTATCACTACACCCAAATTTTTAAGCAAATTGTTCTGAAAGATCATTATATTCCGGCGTTGCGCTATCGAGAAACTGCTCCGATCGCGATCGCACCCATCGAAACATCCGAACCCGCTGAGAAAGCCACGCGCGGGCGTAAGAAAGCGGGCGAGACAAAAACCAAAACAACTGCAAAAACTCCAAAAACACCTGCCAAAATTGCACCCAGCTTTGAAATTTATCCGGGATGGGAAATTGTTTCAACACAGTACGAAACTGATTTACAACGCTATGTTGAATGGATGCCTTTAGTTTGTGTGTCCGGTTTTCGGAAGATCCAGCTACAAGATACACCAAAGTTCTACGATCGCGAACGGTTGCTGCGGCATTTTTCCGAGTGTGCGATCGCCGAAATCGTCACTCAAACCCCCATCCCAGCATCGTTTGAAAATAAGATTGCGGATTCTTTACTCCAAATCTGCCTCAACCAAACACGAAAAATCGCGCGAGTAAGCCTTGAACAATACCGGCAATGGCAAACCTGGCGCGATCGCATTACGCGCAATCAATCTGCGGACTCATTCTCCCTCTGTTTTCAACTACAATCCCCCGAAAACCCCGAACAGCCTTGGGTTTTAGAGTTTCAGGTGGCTGCGAAAAAAGACCCATCTCTGCGGATGCCGTTGCAGGATTATTGGCGATCGCGATCGACTCAACAAAAACAGTTGCAAACACAATTCGGAGACAACTTTGAGCAACATTTACTGACAAATCTCGGCTACGCTGCCCGCATTTATCCCCAACTTTGGCAAGGGCTAGAAACCGACAAACCCGTTAACATTACCCTCAGCTTAGATGATGCTTTCACCTTTCTGAGCGAGTCCGCTTGGGTATTAGAAGATGCCGGATACAAAGTGATTGTCCCCGCTTGGTGGACGCCGAAGGGACGACAACGGGCGAAGATTCGCCTGCAAGTCAAAGGGAAGGGCAGCAAGAGTGCTGCAATCAAGGGCAAAGGATTGTTTTCGGCGGATTCTTTGGTGGAATATCAGTATGAATTGGCGATCGGGGGTGAACGAGTTAGCGAACAAGAATGGCAGGCGTTAGTTAATAGTAAAACACCGCTGGTACAGTTCCGAGGACAATGGATGGAACTGGACAAAGATAAAATGCAGGAGATGCTGAGTTTTTGGCAAAAACATCGCGAAGAAAACCCCGATTTAAGCCTGATTGACTTTATGAAGTTGACGGCAGAAGGAGAAGCTAGTGAAGAGTTAGAGGTGGAGCGCGATCGGGCGTTATCGGATATGTTGGAGAAGCTGCACGATAAGAGTCGGCTCGAATTAATTACAGATCCAGTAATGTTTCAGGGCAAGTTACGGGATTACCAAAAGCGCGGCGTTTCTTGGTTGAGTTATTTGGAAAGTTTGGGATTAAATGGCTGTCTTGCCGATGATATGGGTTTGGGTAAATCGGCGCAGGTAATTGCTCGATTATTGCAAGAGCGGGAAGTTTTATCTACTACAAAAGAGAGGGAAAAAGCGATCGCACCTTCGGTTCTACCCACGCTGCTAATTGCGCCCACTTCCGTAGTTGGTAACTGGCAAAAGGAAATGGAAAAATTTGCTCCAGAATTGCGATCGCTGATTCACCACGGCCCTCAACGTTTGCAAGATGCCAAAGCATTCAAAGCCGCCGTCCAAGATTGTGATATGTTAATTACTTCCTTTACCTTGGTGCGAAAAGACGAGAAACTGTTGAGCAGCGTAGCGTGGCATCGCGTGGTAATTGATGAAGCGCAGAATATTAAAAATCCGAAAGCGGCGCAAACCAAGGCGATTTTAAAGTTACCCGCTACCCATCGACTAGCATTGACTGGAACACCCGTGGAAAATCGATTGCTGGATCTATGGTCAATTTTTAATTTCCTCAATCCGGGCTATCTGGGCAAAGAGGCGCAGTTTCGGAAGTTGTTTGAAATCCCGATTCAAAAAAATGGGAGTCGCACGCAATCGGCAGCGCTCAAAAAATTAGTGGAACCCTTTATTCTCCGGCGTCTGAAAACCGATAAGTCGATTATTCAGGATCTCCCCGATAAAGTTGAGCAAAAGCTATACTGCAATCTCACCCGCGAGCAAGCTTCGCTTTATGAAGCGATTGTGAAAGAGGTAGAACAAGAAATTGACGAGACGGAAGGGATGAAGCGCAAGGGGATGATTTTGGCGACACTGCTGAAGCTGAAGCAAATTTGTAACCATCCGCGCCAGTTTTTGCAAGATGAAAGTGAGTTTACACCAGAGCGATCGCACAAACTGGAACGGCTGATCGAGATGATTGAGGAAGTCAAAGCAGAAGGCGAAAGTTTATTGGTATTTACGCAGTTTACAGAACTGGGAAGCGCGTTGGAAAAATACATTAAACAAACGCTACATTACAACACTTACTACATCCACGGGGGAACCAGTCGCGAAAAACGGGAACGGATGATTTCAGAATTTCAAGATCCAGAGTCTGAACCTTCGGTATTTATTCTGTCACTGAAGGCGGGCGGCGTGGGAATTACGCTGACAAAAGCCAATCACGTGTTCCATTTCGATCGCTGGTGGAATCCGGCGGTGGAAGATCAGGCGACGGATCGGGCGTTTCGGATCGGACAGGAAAAAAATGTGTTTGTGCATAAGTTTGTGGCTATTGGCACTTTGGAAGAAAAGATTGACCAAATGATTGAGGACAAAAAGAAATTGGCAGGGTCAATTATTGGTGCTGATGAATCGTGGTTGACTGAGTTGGATAATGAGGCATTTAAGAAGTTAATTAGGCTCAATAAAAATGCAGTTTTAGATTAGGAGAAACCAAAAAATATGTCACAATTTACTCGGACTTGGTGGGGCAATAAATTTATCGATGCGTTAGAAAGATTTACAGATTCTGGGCGACTCGGACGGGGACGTTCCTATGCGCGGAATGACAAGGTAAAAAGCTTTAAGATTAATGATGGCTTAGTGATGGCAAAGGTGAGAGGCTCGGTTAATCCTTATTTTGGGGTTTATAAGGAGCCTCTGTACACAACTCAAATTGAGTTTGAGCCGATTAGTCAGGCAAAGTGGCAAATGGCGATCGCCCAAATGGCATCAAAAGCCAGCTTCATTTCCCGGCTGCTGCTCAACGAAATGCCCGACAATATTGAAAAGGCTTTCTCACCCCTCGGATTGCACCTTTTACCCAGCAGCCGCGAGGACTTTAAGACTACTTGCTCTTGCCCAGACTATAGCAATCCCTGCAAACATATTGCCGGAGTTTATTATTTGGTGGCGGCAGAATTGGACAAAGATCCATTTTTACTGTTTGAATTACGGGGGCTTTCTAAGGAAGTGCTGCACCGGGAATTAGCAAAAACGCCTTTGGGCTTGGCGCTTTCTGCCGAGTTAACGGCGGATGCAGCGGCCCCTGTGGCGGTGGATTCCTATTACACGCAGGCGATCGCCAGTGAGGCGCAAACGGTCAGCCTGAAAGAGTTTTGGCATGGTGCAAAGCGATTACCGCAGACAATTGAGGTGGCAGCGCAGAGTGGTGTAAGTGCGATCGTGGTTAAGAAACAGGGAGATTTTCCACAGTTTTGGCACAAGGATGGTTCGTTTATTGAGGCGATGGAAGAACTGTATTTGCGGGTGAAGAAGAATAAGTAGTTGGGTGGACAATTTTGCTGCCATACTCGATCGAGCTCTTGCAAAAACTTTAACTCGAAGACTTCATAGATTTGGTACAATAATCGTGCTCATCATATCAGCTTTACCAGCAACCAAAATCATACGCTCGTTATTTGATGATTTTAGACTATAATTAAATTAGTGCGACTGTTAAAAAAGTAGACTTTTTAGTTACAGCAAGGTTTGGCAATTTCAAATTAGAATCTAAAATTGACTGATGTTACAAAGAGAAGAACTGTTAAAAGGCATCGAAAACCGCGACTGTGTGGCGCGGGCGATCGACCAAGCGGAACAAGCAATTAAAACTTGGGAAGTTACTCTGACTGATTTTCTGTCGCCTCCAGAATTGGCGGACACTCTGACGGTATTTAAGCGCTTAACAGACGTGGAATTAGTGGCTTGGGGCGGCTACCCGCAAGCTGAAAGACAAAGAATTGCGATCGCGCGATCGGATATCCCGATCGACTCTGCTAGCGTTAACGTTGCTGCGGTGGAGATTGCTGGCAATTTCTTGTTCGATACAGCTTCTCACCGCGACTTTTTGGGGGCGATGTTGGGTACGGGAATTGTCCGCGAGAAAACTGGCGATGTGATTGTTTTGGGAGAACGCGGCGCGCAAGCCATTGTCATGCCGGAGATGGTAGAGTATTTGGAGATGAGTTTGCAGCAAGTGCGATCGGTTCCTGTGAAAACTACGCGCATTGAGTTGAGCGAACTCAAAATTAGAGAACCCAAAAAGAAAGAAATGACAACCGTTGAAGCATCCATGAGATTGGATGCTGTAGCCTCGGCTGGATTCGCAATGTCTCGCAGCAAAATGGCCGATTTAATTGGCAGCGGTGACGTGCGAGTTAACTGGAAAGACGTTACTCAAGCTAGTTATAATGTCAAGTCTGGAGATTTAATTGCTGTTACGGGCAAGGGAAGATTGGAAATTGGGGAAGTTGCTGTTACTAAGAAGGAACGCTATCGAGTCCAGTTAACTCGATATTTGTAATTCTCGGAATTAGTAATTGGGAATTGGGAATTGGGAATTGGGAATTTTTTTCCCTGTTCCTTTTTCCCGATCACGGCTAAATGGGTTAAATCTCGTACACAATCTGTTGCCGAACTTTCCTAGAACCCATCTCGGTTAAATCCGTTAAATCCCGTAGACTACTTCCTTCCCCAACTTCCTTCGTAATTACTCTTTCGCCCGAAACAGTTTTCCTACCGACTTCACCAAAAGTTCTCGCGGCATCAATCGAGGCATATTGGCGATGATTTGATTGGGAATTCCCCCTGTCACAACATTAGACTCATTTTTGTCTAAAGCTTTCAAAGCATCTCGCACTACATCCGCTGCGGGAACGAGTTTTTGCCCGCTGCTGGATGCCATTGATTGAGGGAATTCAGCTACTGCGAAAAAGTCTGATTCTGTGGGCCCTGGACAAAGGCACAAAACGCGAATTCCTAAATCTTTGTTTTCCGCCCAAAGTGCCTCGCTGAAACTCAAAACAAAGGCTTTAGTAGCTGCATACATTGACAAGTACGGCATCGGTTGAAAAGCTGCGATGGAGGCAACATTGATGATACTTCCTGCTTTTCGCTGCCGCATTCCCTGCAAAAATAAGTGCGATAGTTCAACTAATGCTACAATATTTAGTTGCACCATGCTTACTTGTTTCGCAAGCGGGCGATCGGCAAAAGCACCGTAATCGCCAAAACCCGCATTGTTCACCAACAAATCAACCGTCCAACCTTTTTTAACAACCGCGTCAAATACAGCAGTTGTGGCTCCTGGTGCGGTCAAATCTTGAACGATAATTTCAACCAAAATATTGAATTCCTGTTGCAGTTTAGCAGCTAGCTGTTGCAATTTGTCTTCGGAACGAGCTACCAAGATTAGATTGTGCTTGCGTTTCGCTAATTCGGCGGCAAAGGCTGCACCAATTCCGCCAGAAGCACCAGTGATTAAAGCAGTGGGCATGAACTTAATTCGGATTATTTGAGATAAACTTTATATATTTTAACAATTATTATGACAGGGAACTTATAAAATAATTAAAAGGAATAGGTGAGTTTTATGGCGCGTCTTACCGATCGAGCTTTTGAAATTTTGCGGGCCGAAGTTGACAAGTGCGCGGCGGCTGATAGTCTAGCCGGTGATGTCTACCGACGGATGGTAATCAAGCGGTTGGAGAAGTTACGATCGCAAAACGGCACTTTCGCGTCAAGAGAAGAAATCCGCGATACCTTCAAAGACGAATTTCCCAACTTCAGCGAACAAGCTCTCAAAGCTGCCGTCAAAGCCAACCGCCCGCCCGGATTGTTCGGTAAAATCATCTTTGCTGGGAGTTTGCTGGGAAGTGCTGCGGGGATAATTTGGCTGATTAATCTACCTCTTCCCATGATTCGCTGGCCCGTGGCGAAGACAATGCCGATACTATTGCTGCCGAGTTTTATGAGTATGGATCACAATTACCGGCAGGCGATCGCCCTTGTGGAACAATCCGATCAACTCGTGAATAAAGCCACGGCTGTCGCTGATTTTGACTTGGGCGAAATTAAAGCAAAAGAGGCTCAAAAACACCTCGACGCCTTGCCGGTGTGGTTCCTCGGCTACTATCCACAAACTTACTGCAATTTTTTCGGCTGCAGTTGGCGGTTTACAGTCGATGAATTTCAAGCCGCCCGCAAAAATGTCGGGCGGATGGAGGCTCAGATTTTCCAGCAAAAAAATGCTTTTACTCAGTTAAATCAAGTCGAACAAACTCTCAACGCGGCGAAACAGCAGTATCAGCAAGCCAAAACCGCCACAGATAGACAAAAAGCGACGGTAAATTGGCAAAGTGCGATCGACCAACTCAATCAAATTCCCGCCGAAACCCTCGCGGGAGAAACGGCTAAGAAAACACTCAAAGCAGCAGAAAGAGACTTTCAAGCAATGGGCGGCGTCGCCACCGGTTCTGTGCAGGCTGACAACTTAATTGAAGCTGCCAAAGAATTTGCTTTCTCCGCCGCCGTCGCCGCCAAAAACCCGCCCCATCCCGCCGCACAGTGGGAGCAAATAGCACAATTGTGGCAAGAAGCTATTAACAGACTGAAATTGATTTCTGTCGATAACCCTGGTTATCTCGACGCTCAAACCAAACTCGCTAAATATCAACAAGATTTAGGAACTACCCAGATTAGACTGGAAGCAGAAAAAGATTCTGCAAAAGCTTTGCAAGCAGCTAAAAGCTTGTTTGCCAACTTGCAAAATAATGTGAATTCTCAAAATCCCGATAACTCCCTCAGCCAGTTGCAACAAATTATCAATCAATTAGAATCCGTCAAACCCGGCACAACTGTTTATCCCGAATCCCAAAAATGGCTGCAATCTGCTCGAAAGAAACAGCAAGAATGGCAAAAAAATTAGCTGTTGACTGTTGACTGTTGACTAATGACTAATGACTAATGACTAATGCCAACAACCAACTGCCAACTGCCAACTGACTACTAACAAATTACCAAGTCGGGTCAACATACAGATTAATTGTCACTTGCTTTTTCCCCGAAGGGATGCCGGAAATACAAGCACAAATCGTATCTCCGCCATCAATTTCTACTTCGCAAGCGTGACAAGAACCCATGAGACAGCCGGTAGGAATAGAAACCCCTGCACGTTTGGCTACATCTAGCAAAAGCTC
Source organism: Microcoleus sp. B4-C1 (assembly GCF_036705285.1). Lineage (NCBI taxonomy): Bacteria > Bacillati > Cyanobacteriota > Cyanophyceae > Oscillatoriales > Microcoleaceae > Microcoleus > Microcoleus sp. B4-C1. The sequence goes on from NZ_JAUBUC010000060.1 coordinate 35,831, forward strand.
TCCTGGTTCAGCTTCAACTGTTACATTATCTGGTAAAAAACAAACTTTTGTCATTGAATTTGAACCTCAACTCTAACAAACAATAGTTAATAGTCAACTGTCAACTGTCAACTGTCAACTGTCAACTGTCAACTGTCAACTGTCAACTGTTAACTAATTAACCTAAAATATGCTTTATATCTAAATGCTTTTCCACTGTATCTGCTAGAGAGTCTAACAGAGTTTCTCGGTGTTCTCGGTAATTAGGAATACCTGTAGGCAATGCGCGGAGTCCCCGCTGCTGCCGCAAGTGATTTAACCAAGCTCGCCGCCAAGCTCCGTTGTCAAAGATGCCGTGCAGGTATGTACCCCAAATTGATTGAGAAGTATTGACAATCCCTAAACTAGCATCGTCAAATAGCGGTTGAGTCAAATCTGACTCTAGGATTTGCGTTTTTCCTTGATGAATTTCGTAACCGGAAACTGGCAAACCCGGTTGAGGATAGTTAGATGTTACGATGCGTTGGCGGGCAATTTTGTTCGGTGCCATCGCCGTTTTCAAAGGCAGCAATCCTAATCCTGGAAATTCTCCCTTTTCTCCCTCAATGCCTTCTTTATCGGTGATACTTTGTCCCAGCATCTGAAAGCCGCCGCAAACTCCCATGACGGTACCGCCAGCTACTAAATAATTTTGAATAGCTTTTGCCATACCTGTTTGGCGCAGCACTTGCAAATCGGAAATTGTAGTTTTAGAGCCTGGTAAAATCACGGCGTCTGGATGGCCTAAATGGTCTTTTGGGCTGACATATTTGACGGTGACGCTAGTTTCCGACTCCAGGGGGTCAAAGTCGGTAAAATTGGAAATTCGGGGCAGGCGGATGACCGAAATATTTATGTCGGTTTGAGAATTGGGAGAACGCCGATCGAGCAAATCGAGAGAATCTTCTGAGGGAAACACTTCGTCTATCCAAGGAATCACGCCAACTACCGGGATTCCCGTCCTTTCTTCTAGCCAAGTCAGGCCGGGATCTAAGATCGATTTTTGCCCTCGGAACTTATTAATAATGAATCCTTTAATTAAAGCTCGTTCGTCGGGATCGAGCAATTCCAAAGTACCGATGATGTGAGCAAAAGCACCGCCGCGATCGATGTCAACTACTAGCAAAGTTCGAGCTTTTAAATATTTAGCTACCCGCATATTTGTTAAATCGCGGTGTTTGAGATTAATCTCAGCAGGGCTACCGGCTCCCTCACACACAATCATGTCAAATTCTTGCTTGAGAAATTCTAAAGAGTCCCGAATAGCTTGCCAGCCGATATCGAAATACTGCTCGTAATATTGAGCTGCTCGCACATTGGCGATCGCCCTGCCCTTGACAATCAATTGAGAAGTCATGTCTCCTTGTGGCTTGAGCAAAATCGGATTCATTTCTACCCAAGGTGCGACGCCCGCAGCCCAAGCTTGCACTGCTTGAGCGTAACCAATCTCTCCGCCGGCCGCTGTGACATAGGAATTCAGTGCCATATTCTGACCTTTAAACGGAGTTACCCGCCAGCCGCGTCGAGAAAAAATTCGACATAAAGCTGCAACGAGTAAAGATTTCCCTGCGTGAGATGTTGTTCCCACGACCATAATTGCTTTCATAATATTAAAAGAGAAGGAAGAAGGCAGAAGGCAGAAGGCAGAAGGCAGAAGGCAGAAGGCAGAAGTAAAAAGTAAGAAGTAAAAAGTAAAAAGTAATAAGTAAAAAGTAAGAAGGCAGAAGGCAGAATCAAAAAAATTCTGGTTTCTACCTTTTGCTTTTGGGCTCAAGATGATGGCTTATCTTCGCCGGATACATTCTCCGACTTGGATTCAGCGGCCGGTTTAGCAGTTTAGACTAGATCCGAAGGGGGGGGATTCGGGCGAATCAATTCCGGTTGTTCTCCCTCAGAAGATGGTGTTTTATCTGTGGAAGGGGGGGGATTCGGGCGAATCAATTCCGGTTGTTCTCCCTCAGAAGATGGTGTTTTATCTGTAGATTCGATCGAGATCACTGATACGGAAACCGTTTCCACCTGCACGCTCAACCCAGGTTCTCCCGGTATTTCTATCTCTACAGGCGGTGCCATTTCTACCACAGTCATTTCCAGAGATACAGCAGGGGCTTCTGCTTCTGGTACGCCTGCTGCTTCCGGTTCACCAACAGCAGCCAGCGGTGTCTGGGTTTCCAGAGATAAAGCAGGGGCTGCTGCTTCCGGTTCACCAACCGCAGCCAGAGGTGTCTGGGTGTCAGCGGACGATCGATCTTCGATCGTCCCGTCCCCTATTTTGTCAGAACTCGCGGTTTCTGTAGCCATCAACTCGGCCATTGCTTCAACATCGTTGGGAAACGGCACTCCAAGGCTTGTTTCCACAGCAGTGTTGCTGGTTTCGGCTGCCACTTCCGCAGCCGCCTGGGCTAATTCGGATTCGAGAATTTGGTCAATACCCGATGCTGGAGTTGCCGTTATTTGAGATTCAGGTGCGATCGATTCTGGAGTCACTGAAGGTTTTGGCGTCTGCGGAGTTGCATCAGATTTGTTTTTACCCGCACCCCGTCCCAACATACCGCCGAGACTATTTTTGATGTTGTCAAACAGACTACCGAAACCGCCGGATTTTTTAGCTGGTTTAGGAGGAGTAGGAGGAGTTGGGGCCGCCGTTGGGGCCGCCGCTGCCGCTGCCGCCTGCGACTCTTTAACGGCTGTCCTCCATTCTGTTTCCTCGTCAAAATCATCGACTTCTGGCTGCTGTGGAGGCTCTGGCTGAGCCTCTGCTGGCTCCACACTTGGCGCAACGGCAATTTCTGAAATTTCTAGAGGTAGAGGTAGAGGAGTGAAACTGCTGGCTAATTCTGCTGGGGTTGGTGAAGTCTCAGCAGCAGGAGTTTCGACTGAAAACACTGGTATTTCTGCAATTGCAGGTGGTTTTGAGTCGGGAATTTTCAAGTCAGGGGCGATCGCACTTTCGGCCGAAAGTGCGATCGCATTTTCAGCAATACTTTCAGCTATGGGGGAAATCGCCGGCTGTTCCTCTAGCTTTACCTCGCCCTTATCCACAGTGGGTGCTGGAACCACATCAGTTTTCGGTTTGGGCGATCGAACAAACTTAGGTTTTTTCGCCGCTGCTGCGGGTTCTTTTTTCTTGGCAAACAAGCCAGTAAACGGCACGCCTGCTGCAGCCAACTTCGCCGACTGAGGAATCGGCGTTTGCTCAGCAATCGGCGTCACCTGCCGGCGCAAAGTCAGAGTTTCCCAGGCAAACCAGCCCAACATCGCCACGCCCGCCATTTGACCAAGCAGGAGAGCACCAGTAATTCGTCCCGCACAAGCCCATAAAATTAACGCATAAAAAAGCCCTACCCCGCTCCAGGTAAAATCACTTTTGCGGTGCACTTCTGGAAAAAAGAAGGCCGCCATGTAAATACTGAAGCTGCCTAGACCGACCGCTAACGCCAGAATGTATGCAAGCATCTTGTCGGTACCTCCGCTGTGTCAAATAACTTCTACGCGCTAATTCTACCTTTGAGAGAGACTCAACGGCTTCTTTCTCTAGGACAATTCTTGATTTTTAGGGAAGTTTGGCAGGGAAGCAGTGTAAGGGATTTAACACGTTCAACGGATGTTGACGCCAGAAGTGCGAGTCAAGATTTCCCACTCTCCCCCACATCCCTAATGCCCATTACCCCCTAGGCTCACACCCCCTATCCCCATCACCCCCTTCTCCGTGGTGATATATGTCACTTAGACTATGCCCATGCGATCGCACCAAGCGACTGAGGATGTTTATATGTTGTAGGTGTAAGAGGAATTATGCCCTAGGGCATATGTATGGGAGAAAGTGCCATGTTAGAAAAATTATTATTAGCGGCCGGCTTAACCTTATCGCTTCAAATATTTCCCGGACTAAGCACTTCCGCGAAATTACCGAAAAATTTGGTATTGCGATCGAGCGATCGTCCGGCTCAAACCCTGAAACTTCCCATCGTTTCAGTACCTGCAGGCATCAAGCCGAATGTCCAATCCTAATGATACGTGCCAGATCATACGTGCAAGTGCGATCGGACTTAGGCAGAGCCTTTCTAATATTTTTTTCGAGCTGTCCTCTTTTCTATGTGACTGTTCACAACTCATCAGTTTGTAGTCAGGGCTTTAGTCCTCATTAATATCACCTAATAAGGACTAAAGCCCTTACTACAAACCGTAGGCCAATAATTAGTAGTAGATAAAACATTAATTCCCCTAAAATACTAAACAAATCTCAACATCAGGCTGTCTTATAGAGACATTCAAACCTTAAAAAACTTGGGAAACCTTGAGTAAAGGCTCAAAATAGATATATGATGTCAGATTGAGCTTAAAGCTAATAAGCACATTGACTATTAAATCAAGGAAAGCGAAAATGGGACTTAGCGATATTCTCTTGAATGAAAACCACAGAGAAACTTTTGTTGATGACTGTGTAAAGTTGATAGACCAACAAGTTGCAGCAGCCTCCGGATTGGGTGGTTTGGCTCTGAAAGCTGCCTACTCTACTGTCAAGGGGATACGGGCTGACTATTGCGCCCAAGTCGTCGATCAACTTCTGCCAGAAATCTCGATCGCACTCGATCCGATGTGGGCTGAAGGGGTAAACAATGGCAACCCAGTAGAATATCTAGCCCAAAGAAAAGGTGAAGTAGCAGACGAATTGCTCCAAATCAGCGACAAAAGGGTCGAGAAAAGCACAAGATCGATGGTTAAAGGCGCCTATGCCAAACTCCGCCCCTCAGCCAAGAATTACGTGGAAAAGGGAGTACCCGATTTAGCCGAAATTATTAATAAACATAGTGCGGCCGGATAAGTGAGCAACGGCTAAAAACAAAATACCCAGATACCCGGCTTCTTCAAGAAATCGGGTATCTAAAATCCGACTTATTCGTAAGTTTGTAGTTAGGAGGGAGAGTCATAATTTTATGCTTATCCATTGCCAATTACCCATTGATTTGCAGCCAATATTTTCAACATCGCCTGTCCGGTAATTCCCAACCCCAAAAACATTACAAACATCGCACTAATCGCAGGCAGAAATTTGACTGCTGTTATCTGTTTGGGCAGTTTATCAAAATTCCGTTTGGCATAAACTAAGATTAATCCGATCGCACTCAGCACTAAAGCCAATCCCAAACTAAAGGCTACCACTAGCGTCATTCCCAAACCAACATTGCCCAAAGCCGCCGCGCTCAACAGCATCACCAAAGCGGAAGGACAAGGCAACAAACCGCCGGAAATTCCCAACGCCAATAAGCTTTTCCAAGTAATGGGAGAACCGTCAGCACCGGGAGGCAAATGCGAATGAATCCGGCCGTCTCCGTGATGGTGGTAGTGGTGAGATATATCGGGTTTTACAGGTGTAAATTCTCTCTCCCAACTTCCTCTATTTAAAAGGTTTACTGGTTCCTCACGGTTTATATTAAGGAGTTCCGTCCTTAAAAACCAGTTTTTATTAAAACTTTTAGTCTTAATTTTTTTGATGAATTCAGTTTTCACAACTAATACCAATTTTAAAAAAGAATGCAACAGTATTCTTGTTCCCCCCCTTTGCAAGGGGGGGCTAGGGGGGGTCGAAGAGTGTTGCACGATTTTAGATAAATGGTATAACCTAGTCTTGATTTTTTCTAAGAGTAAATTTAGCCCGATGAAAGCTACTAATAAACCTGAGATTAAACTCAGCCAAGGATCTAATTTTTCTGGGTCAATTAAGTTAGAAGCAAACAAAGTAATTCCGCCCACAGCAAACACGCCTGCAGTGTGAGTAATTGTAGTCGTCGCAGCTAGAAATAAAGCGTGTATCGGAGTAGCCCGCGAACCCACTAAATAAGCGCCGACTATGGTTTTTCCGTGTCCGGGCGACATCGCGTGCACGCATCCCCAAGCAAATGCTCCCGCTATTGCTAGCAGCAAACTCCAACCTGAATCCCAGATAGATTCATTTTCACCTAACAAAAAATCCCGGTTTTGCGGCGTAAACACAAAGCTTTTTACAGCACCCCCTTGTACAATCGTAGCTTGGCAGCTAGCTGTCGGAACTTCTGGCAAAAACAGATTATAATTAATCCGCAATTTCTCTGGTTTAGAGATGGAAATTGAGTCAGGTAAAGCGGGGGTTTTATCTTGAGAAGGTGCGGGCCAGGTGTAGTTTAAGATTAAGGTGCTGTGGGTATTGGGCTGCTGTAGTAAGCTGGGGGTTTTAGCTGCTATTTCTAGCGGTTTTACTGCTACGGAGCCTTGAATGTTGCTACTGTTTGTGAGGCGGATTTGTTGGCTAAAAAACTTTTCTAGCTGTGTTTGGTGGCTGCGAACTTCAGCAGGTTGTAGCTGGCTGTCTCGATTGTCGTCGGCGAAGTTTGTTAAGCCGGTTGGGAAAGTTAATGTTATTTCGGTTTGCAAATCGTTGACTACTATTTCTGCTACGGATAAGTCTGCCCAGTGTGAGTAAACTGGTCGGGTTGAGGTTGTTAGTAACAAGGAAAGTGTCAGAAAAAATAGGATAAATAATTGGGAAAGTCGGTTCATTTTGTACAGCATAAATTCCTTTTTTTTGTAAGTTTTTTGGTAAGTAGTTTGTGTGTGTTGGGATTTTTTAGGCGATCGCTCTTTTCGTGAGTCTCACAGTCCGCCGGGGATCATTGGTGACAAGTTAAGACTGTAAGTCTTTTGTCAAGAGGCTTTTAGAGAATTGTTGAAAAAAAACTGGTCAGACC
>NZ_JAUBUC010000061.1:0-42457 GCF_036705285.1 Microcoleus sp. B4-C1
GGGCGTCCCGCCCGTCCAAAACGGACGGGCGGGACGCCCATCCCACTTTCAAGAGTGGAAGTTATTTAATTCTCATTCCTAAGTAGGTGCAAATAAACCTCCCTGTGGGGAGGAGGGGGGCTGAGTGCAGCAATAAACTGGCAGCTTTGATATATCTTTGCTTAACCGGCCACTACAAAATATTATTAAAAACCCCGTTGCTGCGTTCAAAACTATCTAAGTCAAAATAGACCCACTCATCATCCGCTGATATCTGCGCTCCAATTCATCCCGCACCACCGGCCACTGATTCAAACTTTCATCATTCTCAATTACCATTTGAGCCGCCGCCCTCGCCAACTCCAAAACCTCCTGATCCTCCACCAAACTCGCCAAAGCAAAATCAGGCAAACCCGACTGCCGAGTTCCCAAAACCTGACCAGGCCCGCGCAATCTCATGTCCATTTCCGCAATAAAAAAGCCATCTTGAGATTGTTCTAAAACCTTCATTCTCTGCATAGCTTCCGCCGTTTTGGAACCGGGCATTAACAAACAATAAGAACGGTTGCTGCCCCGACCAACTCTACCCCGCAACTGGTGCAGTTGCGACAGTCCAAAACGCTCAGAATTTTCAATCAGCATTACCGTGGCATTCGGCACGTCTACTCCCACCTCGACGACAGTAGTAGATACTAAAATATCCGTTTCTTTGTCCCGAAACTTAGAAATTGCGTCATCTTTGTCGGCACTGCTCATTCTACCGTGGAGCAAACCCACCTTAAACTCAGGAAATACACTTTTTTCAAGTTTCTCTTTTTCCTCAATTGCCGATCGCACATCCAACTTTTCCGACTCCTCCACCAGTGGTAGCACCACATAAACTTGACGCCCGCTCGCCACTTCCCGCCGAATCAAATCGTAAGCTTGTATGCGTTCTTTGGCAGACAGTACAGTGGTTTGAATAGCCTGCCTGCCGGGGGGAAGTTCATCAATTTGACTCACATCTAAATCCCCGTGCAGCGTCAGCGCCAGCGTCCGGGGAATGGGAGTTGCCGTCATCGTCAAAACGTGGGGAGCTTCGCCTTTTTGCTGCAATTTAGCGCGCTGCTGCACACCGAATCTGTGCTGTTCGTCAATTACCGCCAAACCCAATTTATGGAAATTTACCGTATCTTGAATAAGTGCGTGAGTTCCCACTAAAACGGGCAATTCTCCGGTTTCTAACTGGCTGTGAATTTCCCGGCGCTTTGCTATTTTTGTCGAACCTGTTAACAGTTCAACAGACAAGTGCATCAAGTTAAACCAACCTACCAATTTCCGGTAATGCTGTTCTGCTAAAACTTCAGTCGGCGCCATTAAAGCGGCTTGATAGCCGGATTGAATTGCTGCTAGCATTGCCACCACAGCTACTACGGTTTTGCCAGCGCCGACATCGCCTTGCACTAATCTATTCATCGGTTGCGACGAAGCTAAATCGTTGAGGATGTCATTGATGACTCTTTCCTGAGCATTAGTCAAGGCAAAAGGCAAGATTTCATAAAAATGTTCGATCAATTTGCCAGTAGGAAGGATGACTGCACTAGCTTGAGCTTTTCTTTGGGTTTGGCGGCGCTTTAAAAGCCCTAATTGCAGGTAGAAAAATTCGTCAAAAACTAAGCGACGGCGGGCGGCGGCCAAACAATCTCGATCGAGCGGAAAGTGAATATTAGTTACGGAATCGGCTAAACCCATTAAACCGTAACGCTGGCGCAAATCCTCTGGTAGCGATTCTGGCAACATTTTCGCCGCCGGCATTGCAGCCAAAATCGATCGTCTCACCGAACCAGCATCCACTCCCTCCGTTAGCGGATAAACTGGTATCAGGCGACCGACTTTCATTGATTCGATCGCACCGCCGGAGTCGTCTAATACTTCTAATTCAGGATTTTCTAAAGTAATTCCATATTTACCCTGCTTCACCAACCCGGAAGCTGCCAGCACCGCACCTGTACAATACTCCCGCTTTTTGAATTCTTGCCAACCGCGATTACTATAGCGAGGGCCTGCAAAAAAACGACTAATTTTTATCTCTCCGGTGCGGTCTTTTAAAATTACTTCTAATATGGTTAATTTCTTATTCTTCGGACTAGAAAAGCAATTGCAGCGCTTTACTTCAGCGATTAAAGTGACAGTTTCCCCAGCTATTAGCTCGCGAATTTGTACTTGCTTTGCATAGTCGATGTGGTTGCGGGGATAGTAGTAAAGCAAGTCATATACAGTGTATAAACCCAGTTTTGCCAAGCGGTTGCCGTTGGCGGGGCCGATGCCGGTGACGCGGGTTAACTGTTGGTCGAGAGTCAGGCTTGGTGGGGCAGGTGCTGTACTCAGGGGTGCTGTTCGGGGAACGGAAACTGCTGGGGCGGTTGGTTCAGAAGCGTTTGCGTTTGCGGGTCTGACTTGTCTTGCTGGTTCTTGCTGGTGGCGAGTTTCTTGTTCCCAAACTTGCTCCATTTGCCTCAAAAAACTGACCGTAATGGCGATCGAATGTTGGCGCTGTTCGAGATCCTTCTGAGGGTAGATGTCAAATTCAGCGGCTAGTTGTCTGGCTCGATCGCGCGAAGAAGCCGCCACAGAACCTGCCAACTGTCTCAAACTCAGGCCCAGAAACTCGCTGAAGCGGTATTGACTGCCTTGGATGTCGTTAAATCCGCGATCGGCTTCTACTGAAAGAGCTTTTTGCAATCGCTGCCATTCGGGTTGATTATTAGTCATCAGTCATTAGTTATTAGTCATTAGTCATTAGTCATTAGTCATTGGTCATTGGTCATTAGTCATTAGTCGTTAGTCATTAGTTATTAATCATAGCTCAAGAATTCCCGACAACTGACAACTGACAACTGTCAACTGACAACTGACAACTGTCAACTGACAACTGTCAACTGTCAACTGACAACTGACAACTGACAACTGTCAACTGTCAACTGTCAACTAACAACTGACTAATCTTCAAACCAACTCGATCGCCAAGCCGACTCAGCCTCCACCACAGCAAGTTCCCGCTGCTTTTTCTGGTAATCGCGGCCCAGCGAGTTCAACTTGACAGACAGGTTACGAATTTGCTGACGCCAAGCCGAGGTTCCCGCATCGGCAAACTCTATTTCCGACAGCCGCAGTTTAATCGCTGTAATGTGCAGTGCCCTACTACCAAAGGTTGCGGCCAGTTTTCGCGATGCTGATGAGGCATCGGTTTCAATGATTAAGTTTAATAAGTTAGGCGGCCCGGCAACACTATCGCCGGAGGATTCAGCTTGAGAAGCAGCTTCTAGAACCGGTTCTGGTAATTGACTCGGCAAGATTCCCGACTGTTGCAGCAAGCGGTTGGTGTCGCGAGAAAGCAGCTTGAGTATATGGACGATCGACTTTTCAATACTATTTTGCCAGCGTGCCAAACTTTCTGGCGAATTGGCACTTGGCAATTGATAATTTGCCAAGGAAAATAGATAGTTAATGGCGGAAACTGGGTTTTTTTCCTTTTCGTCTTCTTCCTTGTCGTCTGCTTCATCTTCCTCTTCATCGAAGTCGTCTTCGTCTTCCTCTTCATCGAAGTCGTCTTCCTCTTCCTCTTCCTCTATTTCTTCCTCTGCTTGTGATTCAGTCACCAGCGATCGCAATTTTTCCTCCGACGCCGCAGCCAAAGCCTTTACAGACTGCTGCATTTTTTGCCGCCCCTCGAAGGACAACTTGAGAAACGACTCCGGTACTGCTTGAGTGCAAAGGTGATAGCAAGCCAAAATTAACTGCTGTCGCACCGCTTGTCCCAACGCAGTTAAATAACCATCGTAGGTACTGCGAAACTCCATATTCAAGGCTGCTAAAGCCTCTTCGAGTCCTGCCAAATCTTGCTCTATTCTCTCTCTTGGTCGCACCATATCTCTCGTATAAAATTAAAATAAGCTAATCCACTTTTAAATTCCATGGTCAAATAAATTTTCACTTTTGTGGCGTCGGCAGCCGATCCCGCCCTCAACAAAAAATTTAAATGCACAACAGCTTAAGACTTACGCAAATTTTCACTTTTTACGCTGTCTGTAGTAGTAAGGCTTGCAGTGATCGGCCTACAAATATAGTCTGTCCATAAGTCCTATAAAAATTAAAAATTAAAAATGCAAAAAATCAAGTTTTCACATTTTTAATTTTTAATTCTCAATCTTAATTGGGATTATTGAACACCCATTTGGGCTGCCACTTCATCGGCAAAGTTAGCTTCTACCTTTTCAATGCCTTCGCCCAAGACAAAACGCACGAAGCGGCGCACTTGGATATTTTCTCCAATTTGGGCGATCGTTTGTTTCACCAACTCTTCCACCGAGATATTCTGATCTTTAATAAAAGGCTGATCCATCAAAGATAACTCTTTCATGCGCTTCTCAATCCGCCCTAGAACAATCTTTTCTTTGATGTTTTCCGGCTTGTTGCCCAAGTCATCTTTGCCCATTTCAATTGCCTTTTCTCTTTCGACAACTTCGGCGGGGATATCTTCAACTTTCACGTATTCCACATTCGGGCAAGCTGCAATTTGCATCGCAATATCCCGCACCAACTTTTGGAATTCTTCGCGACGTGCCACAAAATCTGTTTCGCAGTTAACTTCTACCAGCACTCCCACGCGGCCGCCGGTGTGAATGTAGCTACCTACAAGCCCTTCTGAGGCAACTCGTCCACCTTTTTTACCCGCCGAAGCCAGACCTTTTTTCCGCAGCCACTCAATGGATGTTTCCATATTGCCTTCGTTTTCAACGAGGGCTTTTTTGCAGTCCATCATGCCCGCGCCAGTTTTTTCGCGCAGTTCTTTAACAAGTTTTGCAGATATGTCCGCCATCTTCTTTAAGTTCCCAATCAAAATTAGTTATTAGTCATTAGTCATCAGTCATTAGTCATCAGTCATTAGTCATCAGTCATTAGTCACTAATTTTAATGTTAATGATTAGACCAGAGTGAAGAAATACCCAGTCGATTTTAGTACCGACTTTGTAGGTGTAGCGCCAGAATTAATTCTGGCCCTGACACAATGAATGCTTTTGCCAGAGCTCTACTAATGACTTAGACTCGTGCTATAGCAATCCTCGCATCATTTCTGAATTTCTTACTCCCTCCCCTTGGTAAGGGGAGGGCTGGGGTGGGGTAAAAAATTTACGACTCCTGCAAGGATTGCTATATGTATAATTAAAAATTAAAAATATCCAACTAAAAATAATAATTATTTTTAATTTTCAATCTTTAATTTTTAATTTCCTGGTGTCAGATTCCGATGGCAATACTAGCTCTCGGTTTCTTCGCCCTCGGCCTCAGCAGCGTCGTCGGGATCTACATAATCGGGGTCATCCAATTCTTCGATTTCGACATCATATTCAGCGCCTTCGTAACCACCTTCGTAGTCGTAGTCTTCCTCAGAGTCGCCGCCCTGCTGACCATGACGACCTTCGTAGATGGCATCAGCCAACTTGCCGACAATCAGCTTGATCGATCGAATAGCATCGTCATTCGCCGGAATCGCAATGTCAACCAAATCCGGGTCGCAGTTGGTATCCAACAGAGAGACGATCGGAATTCCCAACTTTTGGCATTCCAACACCGCATTATACTCGCGGCGTTGGTCTACCAGCACCACTCCGTCGGGAATCTTCCGCATAGACTTAATCCCGCCCAGATATTTCTGGAGTTTTGCCATTTCTCGGCGCAGTACCGAAGCTTCTTTTTTCGGCAGCAAATCCAGGGCGCCGATTTCCTCGCGACGCTCCAAATCCTTGAGGCGCTCCACGCGGGACTTAATCGTCGTCCAGTTGGTGAGCATTCCCCCCAGCCAGCGCTGGTTGACGTAATAAGCACCGCAGCGTTGAGCTTCTTGGGCTACAATCCCGGCAGCTTGGCGCTTCGTACCCACGAACAAAAACTTTTTGCCTTTTTCTGAGGCAACTCTCATGTACTCGTAGGCGTCTTCCATAAGCTGAGCGGTTTGCACGAGGTCGATGATGTGAACCCCGTTGCGCTCTGTAAAAATGTATGGAGACATTTTCGGGTTCCACCGACGGGTTTGGTGTCCGAAGTGAACCCCTGACTCTAACATTTGAGCCAAACTGACTACTGGCATTGTATTTTTAACTCCTAATTCGGGTTAATCCTCCACCCGGTCGTATTTCTGAAGGTTTGCGCCCTAGAAACACCCGAAAACCCGGATGTGCGAATTTAAACAACTTTTCTAGTTTATCACAGCGCGCGCTACTTTTTCTGACAATTTTATATCACTAGGTTTAAACTCAGATGTTGCACCATTGTCGAGAACGGGCAAGATGCCCGTTCCACAAAGAATGAGTTTTCTTGTGGAACAGGCCGAAAAGCCTGTTCCTAAACAAGTAATTGAGAATGGTGCAAGATGTGAGTTTAAATGGGCGGTGGGCACCCGGAGGTGAGATTTAGGGCGCGGGTTGGGTGCGGGGTACGCACGGTGCGGTTAAAGTTACTTACAAGCGCTTCTAAAAAACGAAAAATCCAGGTGGGAGGTTGCCAAAGCCTTTGTTGGCTTGTGAGAGAATGGCCTTGTTGGTGCGCCTCTGGTACCTTCTACCTTCGATCGAGCTGGTATCCATTTTTTTCGATCGGCAATTCAGTCAGCTTTAGTACCTTGCCCTCTCGATCCGCAAAAATCCCCAAGCTAAAAACGCCATGCCCATACCCATTCTCGTCCTGCTTGAAGTTCTAATTGTTATCGCACTTTCGAGACTTGTAGGTTTAGGATTTCGAGCGATCAAACAACCTCAAGTCATTGGAGAAATTGTAGCAGGAATTATGCTTGGGCCTTCTCTATTTGGCTTAGTTGCACCTGCCACCGCAACTGCACTTTTTCCAGCCGAAGCCGTTCCCTTCCTCAATGTGTTGTCTGAGGTGGGGCTGATTTTTTTCATGTTCTTGATTGGTTTGGAATTGAATCCCAAGTACCTCAAAAGCAATTTAGATATAGCGATTTTAACTTCCCACGTCAGCATTCTAGTGCCGTTTTCCCTGGGAAGCTTGCTCGCACTGCTGCTGTATCCCATCGTTTCAAATAATAGCGTTTCCTTTACCGCCTTTGCTTTGTTTTTGGGCGCTGCGATGTCAATTACTGCCTTTCCGGTGCTGGCAAGAATTATTACAGAACACAACTTGCAGAATACAAAATTGGGGACGCTGGCCCTGACTTGCGCTGCGGTAGATGACGTGACGGCGTGGTGTTTGTTAGCGGTGGCGATCGCAGTTACGCGAACTAACTCCATGCTTGGCGCTTTGCCGACAATTATTCAATCTTTAATTTACATCGGTTTCATGCTGACTGTAGTCCGCTGGTTCTTGCAGCGACTTTCCAAACAGTACAACCGCACTGGCAGATTAACACAGTTAGTGCTTTCGGGAATTTACATGGGAGTTGTAGCTTCTGCCTTAATTACTGAATGGATCGGCATTCATTTAATTTTCGGTGCATTTTTGCTGGGTGCTGTTATGCCGAAAAATGCGGGATTAACCAGAGAATTAGCTGAAAAAACCGAAGACTTTGTACTAATATTTCTGCTGCCAATATTTTTTGCTTACAGCGGCTTGCGGACTGAAATCGGCTTGCTCAACAGTCCCGAATTGTGGCTGCTGTGCGCCGCAGTTTTAGGAGTGGCAATTGTCGGCAAATACCTCGGCACTTACGTTGCGGCGCGAATTTGTGGCATCAGCAACCGCGAAGCTTCAGCGCTGGGATGGCTGATGAATACTCGCGGTTTGACTGAACTAATTGTGCTGAATATCGGTCTTTCCTTGGGCGTAGTGTCGCCGCTACTATTTACGATGTTAGTCATCATGGCTTTAGTGACAACTTTTATGACTTCGCCGCTGTTGGAGTGGACTTATCCAAAACGGTTAATTAGATTAGATATTTCAGAAGTTAACTCTGAGGATTCAGAATTAGAAGATTCACAAATTGCTGACAGCAGCGAAGAAACTGCTAGCAAATTGCTGCCCACTTATCGAATTTTAGTACCTGTTGCCAATCCCAGCACGCAGAAAGGTTTACTGCGACTAGCGGTAGCGCTGGCGCAGCCGGCTGCTGGTAGGGGCGGTGATGATTTAAAGTCGGCGGCGGTTCATCCTCTGAGTTTGATAGAATTAAATGATGACTATGCTTTTGAAAGTACGCCTGCGGAAGCCGATCGCATTATTCACGAGCGCCGCTCGAAATTATCAGAATTGATTGAGAGTTTGGAACTGCCGGAGGCACAAAAGTTAGTACATCCGATCATTCGGGTTACTAATGATGTAGCGCGGGAAACGGCACAAATTGCGGAAATAGATCGCGCAGATTTGATTTTATTAGGATGGCACAGACCTACTTTTAGCAGCAACCGTTTGGGAGGACGTGTCGGCCAAATTCTCAGCAACGCTAAGGTGGATGTAGCAATTTTTGTTGACAGAGGCAGGGAAAATTTGAATAACTTGTTAGTACCTTACGCGGCAAACATTCACGATGATTTGGGGTTAGAATTGGCGCTGAGACTGTTAGTTAATAGCGAGGAACGCCGTTTGACGGTGCTGCGGGTGGCGGTTGACGGGGAAGCTGAAAACAATCTGAGTTACGAGTTTGGGCGAGTGATGGATCAGTTACCGGTTGAGGTGCGATCGCGCATTGAGACTCCGATTGTGGAGGCTGCTGAGCCAATTCAAGCAGTAGTAGCGGCTTCTGCTAATGCTGATTTAACTATTGCGGGTACGAGTCGGGAGTGGGGAATTGAGCGCCAAACTTTGGGACAGTATACTGATGAATTGGCTGTGCAGTGTCATTCTTCGCTGCTGATTGCGCGGTGCTACGTTAAAGTGCGATCGCACTTGGCATCGGTACTCAGTCAAACTACTCAGTATTAGTCATGAGTAGGGGCGCACTGGGCATTTTACCCAATTACCGATTACCAATTACCAATTACCAAGATGATGAATCATTTAAGCCTCAAATCACTGGCATTTTACGGGATTGCGATCGGCTCAGTTTCACTGCTGTTTAAAGTAGTAACTGCTTACGGGGAAGCAAATTTAAAGGCGGCCCCGGCAATTGCAGGAAATTATCGCTTCGATCCTAAAAGTTTGCCCGAATGTCTGAATTCTGATGTTTTGGTATTGACAATCGAGCAATCGGGTGTTTATTTGAGCGGTAATTTGCGATCGGGCAGCAGGGAGGGCAGGGAAAAAACAGCCGAAGAGAAACCTTATCTATTGGGTAAGTGGGAAACTCAAGGATTGAACTTGTCGGGTGCGGTTCCTAATTTAGCGGGTTGCAGGGACTCCACAACAACCGGTCAAAACAGTTCTGTTAAAATGCGCGGAATTGTCGAGCAAGAAAGCCTCAAGGGAAAAATTAGTCTAACTGATAAGACGGCGGCTACTGATTTTACGGCTCAAAGAGAAGCGGCGGTGCAACCCCAGAAGCAGCAACATTGATTGATCCCAATAGAGAATAAGAAATGGGAAATGGGTAATTCTTTGTCGCTTTCCGACCGAAAGCATCCAGGATACCCGCCACGTAATTCATCCGTCCAGAAATAAAAAACCTGTATCCGATAAAGGAACCCCAGAATTTATCCGTGGGATCAATGCTTCAATTCTAAAATCTAAAATCTAAAATCTAAAATCGCGCAATCGATTGACTCTCCCCTTCTCCCCTGATGAAGCAAGGAATCACAAAGCTGCGGCGGGGTGGGGGAGTGGGCGATCGAACTCCTGCCGCCGGAGCTCGCCCGCGACGGTCGGTTGCTGCTAAATTAGAAAATATACCTAAAAGTCAATGATAAAAATAAAGTATCCCAGAGAAGTTCTTGGTTGAGAATTTGTCTTGCTCAAGACCCCCCGTGCCCGTATAGTTTGTTTGGAATGGATGTTGCCGTGATATTAATGCCGTCAGAAACTTCGCTTACCCAGTCAAACCCCTTGATTTTAGACAGTTTGCCAGACTTGTCGCCCTCCGATGGGGGATGTTCCCGCCGAGCCAGATTGCAAATTGACTTGATGTTGCTGGCGATCGAAGCCTTGTATCTCGGAGGTGCAGAAGAAATGCTGGCTGTGTCAAGGGACCTGGAATTGGAATCAATTATCAAAAATCGGGTTGCCCTTTGGCTGATGCGTAATACTAACCCGCTGAGACGCTATACCCAGCGCCGCTCCCTTACCATTGTGGAGGCAAAAGCGCTGGTGGCGATCGCCTGTAATATGGCGCGCAAGTTAACCGCCACAATTCGGCAGTTGCTGCTAGACTCCCAGCAGTTGCGATCGAAAAATATCCCCCTCAACCAGAACCAGCCGCTGGCGGAGTATTTAGAACGCTTTCGAGCTCACTTTCGATCGCGCATGAACCCCAAGCGATCGCTCGTTGCAGCTTACGATTCCGACGACAAGCTCAACGAACTAGCTTTGAACTTGTTGAGCAAACTGCTATTTTGTACAGGCACAGCCGGAATGCAGCGCTTCTGGGTTAGCCTGTTTGATGGAGAAGTTGAATAAAAAATGACTATTAGGCGTCAGTACAGTCTGCCAAATTGCACCCTCGTTCTAGAAGGGTTGAGCGATGGATCGGCAGCCAGCCACTTAGATATACGGCCGGTGCTTTCCATATTAATGAGCGCTGAATGCTATGTGACAGGTCTCGGCGAGCCCCTAAGCGGGGGACGAGACTTTTTTGAAAGCTTGGTGAGGGCAGTCAGCAGCTACGCTCAAGAATTTATGAGCGGAGTGCATTATCCCGATCGCTACGGCCCGAATGTGGGTATGGTGCAGTTACACAGAATTGACGGGAATGTGCATCGGTTGACCGTTCTACCCGCCTCCACAGGCAGCGCCACCCAAATCGATCAAAAAACAGAACTGTCGGCAAAAGTTGATTTGACAACGGTACAGCTATTTGACTTGGTAGAGGCGATCGATCAGTTTTTTGCCGACACGCAGACACTGCCGGAATTGTCGCTGCAATTAACCCCAATTTCCAGGCGTTATATCAAGTCGGCCGAACCTTTGGCGAAGCGGACTTTACCTGCTGTCGTGGGGGTGTCGAGTTTGGCTTTGGCTGCGATGGCGTTTTTCTTGGTGCCGGTGCCGGAAGTCCAGCGCCAGAGAGATCCGGTGCCGCAGCCCAATCCAGCGGGCCAGAATCAGGGGACGCCGAATCCGGGCGGATCGGGTTCGCCTAATCCCAATCCCACGCCCCCTGCTGACGGTTTGCTGCCGGGGACTCAAACTCCGAACGCTGAATCGCTTTCGCCGACTCCGATCCCCGCGCCGCAGCCGGACGCTTCACCTAGCGCCACACCGCAGTCGAGCACTTCGCCGGAAAGCACGCCCAGTCCTGTTGCTGAAGGTTTGGCAAGCCCAGATGTGGCAGCGGTGCCAATTACAGATCCAGGGGAAATTGACCTGTTGAGGGGCAAACTTTCCCAGCAAATTGACGGAGTTGTGAAGGATAAGCCTCCGGTTGATGCGGAGTTGGTTTATCGGGTGAGTGTGGCCCCAGACGGGGCGATTGTCGGTTACAAGCCGGAAAATTCGGCAGCAGTCGATCGATCCGAAACGCCTTTGTCGGAGTTGCTTTACCAACCGGTTGGCACCAGGACACCTGCGGAACCGCTGGCTGATTTCCGCGTAGTTTTGGCACCAGACGGCACTGTTCAAGTCACTCCTTGGTAATGGTTAACTGTTGACTGTTAACGGTTGACTGTTGACTGTTAACGGTTGACTGTTGACTGATACCAACTCCCGCTTAAATGCTGCCTCATACCATGTCCGATCGATCGCGCATAATACAATTGCCGGGGCGGGTTTTTGAGATTGTCGGTTTTTAGCAAATATTGTTGGTGAACCCGCCCCTACAGGAATCAGGGTAATTGACCGGACATGATATCAATCTCTTAGTCTGGGGAGGCAGACTTGGTTTTTCTAGTAGCGATTTAAATCGCCGAATCATCTAGAAACCGATTGCTGATTCAAAACCCTGTTGGTGCGATCGGCTTAATGTCTGGGTCAAATCCTCCAACTTGATTTGTGCGAATTATCCACAAAAAAGCTCCTTGTTTTAATAAAACTTTGGCTATTTCATCTTGGGTTCGCCTCGGCAGCATTGTTCGGTAACTAATAGCAGTTTTTATCATGGTTGCTATACCTGCAAAAAAGGTTTTTTTCAGTTCCGCATCAATCCCCGCCAATGTCGAATTTTTCCGCCAATCTGGACGAACAATTCCGAGGGGCATTAATACTTTTTCTAAACTCTCTCCTAAAGCTACTAATTGGTGAAATCTTTGGGTTTGTGCGTCGGTGGGATGTGTTTTCAGCCAGTCTTGAATCTGAGGATTTGACTCTATTTCGGAAGTGATTTTTTTAATTGTGGCGTAAATTGCCTGACTTGAATCTTGCACGCAAGAAGTTGCTGGCGTGACTAAACTTGCGCCGGTGCCGTCTCCGCTGCGGTAGCGGGCCATCATGATATCTAGCTGCTGGTTTAATTCGGTTAAAGGCGACAAGGTGATGCCGTCAAAATCGTAGTCGCAACACACGCAGTCTAATTTACAGATGATATCGCAAACCGGGCGATCGCCCAACCAGCCGCGTTGCAAGTCTCCCATGTAGCTTTGCCATTTGCTGGAACCGGCGACAATTCCGTCGGGATTGTGGGCGTAAACTTGTTTGTATTCTATGTCAAAACGCAGTTCGCTGGTAAAGCGATCGCGCACTACTTTTGCTACTCCGAAAGCAAAATGTCCGGTGACAATTCCCAGGGGTTGCCGTTCGCCTTTTTTGCCGCCGATACCCCCGAAACTGTGAATCACTATCCCGATATCTCCTTCTTGCCAAGGAGAGATTGAAGCGTTTTCTGTAGCATCATTTGGGGTTAACAATACTATTTTTGCTTGCCCTTTTTGGGCTGGTGTATTTTCCCAATTTTTGTTGCTTAAATAAGCGAGAGATTTTTTTAGTCCGAAATGTGTTTCATCTGGGATTAATTGGGCAATTTTGCGGGGTTCGATTGCCTGTACTACAAATATACTGTCTTCGTCTCTTTCGCCGTAAATGTACCAGCCGTCTGGATTTAATGGCGATTTTTCGATCAGGTGATTGGTAGACCTCGCTACGCCATGTTTGTCTGGCTGTACTTGTGGAATCCGAATGATTTCGGCGGCGCCGTCAAATTGTTGAGATGTTTTGTTGAAATGCCGGACAATAAATTTGTCGCTGTCGCGTTCTTTTCGCTGTAAAATTGAGACTAAGGCGCAGAAACGTCCGATAATTTGTACTGGTTCGCGATCGATCGTGAGTTCATGGCGATCGCCGCTGCTATAATTAATCGCAATCACCGGCCTCCGCAGCATCACAGTCACGCTGTCTTCAAGTCTGCTGCCTGCTAGAGTTTCTAAAGGGCCGACATTTCGCCAGCCGTTTAATCTATCTGGATGGATATTGCCAGATTTTTGACTTTTTTGAGTTTCTTGTGTGAAGTTTATATCTTGACTGACTGCGTGGACAAAAAACTGTACTTCGCGATTTGTACTCCATTTCAAAAAGGCTGTTTTACCAATAAAATTTTTATATTTTTTGGGTGCATTTATTACTTCAAAAAATACTGTACCGTAGGGCTGGCGCTGTTCGTTTGAGGGCAAAATTAAGCGGCCGTGCCAAAGAGCGATCGGCTTGTATAGATAGGCAACGGATGCTGAATTATCGCAAATTATCTCCGGCTGAAGCGTTGCTGAAATATCGCTTTTCTCTCCAAAAATAGTAGCCGTTAAATTGCCGTCACTTTCTACGAATCGGGGTTCTAAAAAAATCTTTTCAGGTTGGGAAACATTAGCGGTTAAATGACCAGTGTTTCTTGTGAAGGAGCGTATAAACAAATGGCTGTTGCCCTGCAATTTCGCCTGCAACCAATTAAGGAAAATCCGAATAAAAATAAAAGCTGTTAGGCAGGAAATAACAGCCAGAACTATCAGCCCTAGGGTCAAAATGAATTGGTTGAAAGACTGACCTGACAGTAAAAAAATTGTTGGCCCGATTAAAGAAAATGCCGCCATAATATCTAAAAACGAGTTTTAGGTTCGATCCAGTCTGTGCTGGCTTGACTGCCGAAAACTAGGGGTTTGTCCTCGGTGACTGCTACCGTTTGCCCTGTCATATCCACTGCACAAAGAGGCCAAGATCGATCGCCCAAATTGCCGGCGCGGAACAGAACTTTTCCGGGACAAACTTGA
Organism: Microcoleus sp. B4-C1; assembly: GCF_036705285.1. Classification (NCBI taxonomy): domain Bacteria; kingdom Bacillati; phylum Cyanobacteriota; class Cyanophyceae; order Oscillatoriales; family Microcoleaceae; genus Microcoleus; species Microcoleus sp. B4-C1. Next base: position 14,247 of record NZ_JAUBUC010000061.1, read on the forward strand.
CTCCAACCCAACAATACAGCATGAGTGTAAAGACTGCGAGCGGGAGCAACGGTATAAGTATAATTATCATTTTTGTCCCAAATGACACCGTAGTCGGACATATCGGAAGAGTTGAAAAGTGCTTCAAATTCGCGGGCGAGAATCCGGGAACCGTCTTGATTCCAAGAAACAGGCACTAAAATGGCGATCGTCCCAGACATATCTGTATCATCGCTAGCATACATCCCACTTTCGGCCAGTGGCGAAGCAGCCGCCACTGTTTGCAGTTCCCCGGTTTTGAGATTTTCCACAAACATGACGCTGCTAACCCGACACCGGCCGAATTCCGGCTGTACTTGCAACTCAATTCGACTGTAAGCTGCGTATTGGCCGTTAGTTGATACGAGGGATGGACTGCGATAATAGCGGAGGCCTGTGCCTGCAGTGGAGCTCACTTTAGCATGAGTGGCACTAATCCATTCCCAAGGAACGGGATAAGGGCTATTTAAAGGGTCAGTCATCGGTTTTTTTCCCAAAAGTTTTACTGAATTATCCAACAGATTCAGGCTGGCACGCAACGAACTAGAAACCCGGTTTCTGCCTCGATGCTTCGCCACCAAACCCCAGATTTATAGAAACCGGGTTTCTTTTTTAGATTTGAGATTGGAGGACAAATCTCAAATCTCAAATCTCAAATTTCAAATCGGATAGGTAAGATAGTATCGAAATTAATGTGGTCTGTACACGGAGAGGGATGAAATATGACGCGATCTTTTAACCAAAAACCTTCAATCCCCCCCACTCGCGTCTCCAAGTCGCGGGGAAAAGGTTTGCTTGTACTGTCGCTGATTTTTCGACTGCTGCTGCTGGGGGTGGGCAGCGGTTTTGCGTGGGTTTTGGGGATGGCGATCGCTCAAATTTATCCGTCAGGGGCGACGGAGATGCCGATCGCAGAGAGATTGCTGCGTGTAACTCAAAATTTGACCTCCAGCCCGAAACGCGCCCCAGCAAGGCAAATTCCGGCGCTCCCGCCACCAACCGCTACACCAACTCCCCAGTCAAAACTCAGTCCTGCCCAGAGAGAGAAATTGCAGTCTGATTTGAGACAGTTGCAGGGCGAACTCAACGCGCTGATTGGTCGCACGGCGGCTTTGGAGAGTCAGTTGGGCAGCAGCCGCCCGACGGAAACTTTGGAAAAGCGTTTGCAGTTGATGTCGCGGGAATTGGCGGGGCCGGAAACGGCGGCAACTATTGCCCCTGCTTTACCCGCGATCGGCAGCAGCCCGAGTCTGAACCCTGAAACGGTCAATACTGCCCCACAGAATGCCAATAATCCGGTGTTTGGGGGGGATGGGCTGATGGTGACTCTGCCCAGCGATGTTTTGTTTGATACTGGCAGTATTTCTTTGCGCGCGGGAACAAGTGCGATTTTGGACAATTTGGTGGCGGAGTTGGGCAATCACGAGGGGGCAACTGTGCGGGTTGCGGGTCACACTGACGACGCGGGGGAAGCGGCGGATAATCGCAATGTGTCGTTTGCGCGGGCTCAGGCGGTGGTGCAGTATTTGTCTGGTGTGCTCGGTCAGAAGTATCATTGGGTGGCGATCGGCTATGGGGAAAGTCGCCCTTCGGTGGATAATAGTTCTGATACTAATCGGCAGCGCAACCGCCGCATTGAGGTGGCAATTAGTCCTTAGTTTTTAGTCATCAGTCATCAGTTATCAGTCGGCAGACTTGTAGATACTGTTGAAGTGTCAATGGTAGCGATCGAATAATTGGAGTCAATCGATTTTAGATTTTAGATTTTAGATTTTAGATTGACTTGCGCGAGATAAATGCGGGGGCTTGAGGATTTTCGATTTTCGATTTTGGATTGATTCCACGGATAAATCACGTGGCGGGTACCACCTTTGAAATTCGTGGTCATATCACATCCGGTTGAACCGGAATGATTTAACCGCAGAGGGCACAGAGGACGCAGAGGAAGAGAAGAGAGAGATGAGTAATTCCGATGCCAACGGATTTGATATCGAACGGCTTCTGGGATGTTAAAATTGCTGTTTTGAATTTAAGATCAAACCTGGCAACTACGGAATTATACCCAAGTACGAGTGTCCCCGCGATCGGTCACGTAAGCGCTGAACTCCGAAAATTATTATTCCGATGCCAACAGAAACGATATAAATTGTATGTTTCAATTCCCTACTCCCCTTCTCCTCTTCTCCCCTGCTGTCACGCCGAAGGTGTAAGAGGTGGCAAGTCAGAATTATTTTTAGCCCGATCTATTGCCTCTCGATGTTCGCTCCTAAGTTTCGGTTTTAAATACAAGTTTTCAATCAAAGCTGCTACTCCCGCAAACCAAGGTGGCACAATTACAGCTCCAATAATTCCTAATACTTGAACGCCTCCCAATACAGACAGCAATTGATATAAAGGATGCACACCAACCGAGGAACCAACCAGCAAAGGATCGAGGACGTAAGTTTCTAAATTCTGGATAATTACAAATAACAGTAATACCCACAAAAGTACCCAGCCACCTTTAGCTAATGCTACAATTAATGCTGGTACTGCTCCCAATACTGGGCCGATGAACGGAATCAAGTTTGTCACACCTGCGATCGCACCCAAGCCTAAAGCAAATTCCGGCATTCCCAAAATGCTTAAACCTGTGGTAATAAATATCCCTAAAATGCCCGAAACTAACACTCGCCCGCGAATATAACTCCCCATTCTTTGACCGATTGGCGCGGCTTGTGCGGCTAATCTTGTGTCCCAAGGTTTCGGGAAAAATTGCACCAAACTTTTGATTAATGTGTCGCTGTCCGCAACCATGTAACCTGAAATAAATAATGCTAAAACTAGGCTGAAGACACCGCCTAGAATGCCTCTCGTTAAACTGTACGATCGCAAAACCAGTTGTTGGCTCGATCGAATCAGCCAATTAGTCAGCGATTGAGTGTCCACCAGACCCACCAAGGTTGGGGCATCGTCGCTCAAGCGACTCAATAGATTAGTTGCCACAGTTCGCAAACTTTCGACATAAACTGGTAACTGCCGCAGCAGTAACTCTATTTGTTCGATTACCGTGGGCCCGATTAACACTACCGTCCCGCTAAATCCGCCGATGAGAGTTAAATAAACCATAATCACCGCCAGCCAGCGCGGAACCCGCATCGTTTGGGCCCAATTCACGATCGGGACGATCGAAGCAGCCAGCACAACTGATATCATCAGAATTACTAGCAGGCTCCGCAATTGCCACAGCAGCACTAGCAGCAAGGACGATGCTACAATTAGCAGCAAGTTAGGTAAAGAAATGGTAATCCGCTGTTCTGACATAATTAAGTAATCAAGGTTTGTATTGGCGCTTATGTCATCCCGCAGGGCGGGTTTATTTATATTCTCAGTTACCAAATATATGTCGGGTAAAACCCGAACCTACTCATATTATAATAAAAAGTAACATCGGCACAAAAAAATAATATGCAACCGCAATATTCAACCCAAGATTTCTCCACCATCTCGTCTATAAAATCCCCAACGCTGTTTTACGAATGGCAAAATTATCGCTGTGCTTATGAAGTTTATCAACCAACTACTGCGACCGAAGATAGTATCCCTTTGTTATTAATTCACCCGATAGGAGTTGGTTTGTCAAGAATCTTTTGGCATAGATTTTGTGAGAGTTGGTACAAAGCAGGGAACACTAATCCAATTTATAATCCCGACCTTTTGGGCTGCGGCGATTGCGAAATGCCTGCTGTGGCTTGCTATCCTGACGATTGGGCGGCACAGTTGCAGTATTTCTTGGAAACTGTGGTCAAAAAACCTGCGATCGTACTCGTGCAAGGTGCTTTACTGTCTGTAGGCTTGGCTTTAGCAAAAATGCAGCAGGAAAGCGGCTCAAATTTAATTCGTGGCTTAGTTCTCGCAGGGCCTCCAGCTTGGGCGGTAATGAACAAACATTCGACCGAAAGACAGCAACGAATTGTCTGGAATTTGTTAAATTCTCCCTTGGGAAACGCTTTTTACCGCTACGCCAGACGCGCTGAGTTTTTGCGGTCTTTTTCTGTGAAACAACTGTTTGGCGATGCCACACAAGTTGACAGCGAATGGTTGGATGCTTTGCAGGCTGGGGCGGCAAATCCTGACAGCAGACACGCGGTTTTCTCGTTTTTAGCGGGGTTTTGGCGCCAGGATTATAGCGGTACGATTCAAAAGTTCGATCGACCTGCACTCATTGTCATGGGAGAAAAAGCCTCAAGCATCAGTCAAGCGGGTAAGGAAGAGAAACCGGATGAAAGATTAGCGCAATATTTAGCTTATTTTCCCAATGGGGAAGGTTTATTAATGCCGGGGCGCAATGTTTTACCTTATGAATCCACCGCAGAATTTGTCGCGGCTGTTGCGGAGTTTGTGGATAAGTTAAATACAAGTTCAAGTTTTTTATGAAGTGGTCGTCTAATAATAACTGACCCAGTTAATAGACCTCATCATGTGTCCCAATATCGAGTAAAACAATGACTTCACTATTTGTTTCCGTATCCTCTTCAATCGAGAAAACGATGCGACAATCATAGCCGCAAGAGCAAGACTGAAGACCGTCGAGTTTGCCGCCTAGTTTGTGGGTACCTAGGTTTGGAAAAAATACATCTGCTTCCATTTGTTGAAGAGAGTCTTCAATACGTTGCTGGAGGTCAGGATTTCGTTTCACAAACTTGCGGAATGCTCGTTTGAATTTGGGAGTCAGAACCAGTTGTCTCATGCTTCCGGCTCGTCCAAAGACTGGCGTAATGTTGCAATAACATCCTCGGCTGACTGGTGTCGAAATTTGCCTGTACGGAAATCAGCTAAGGTTCGTTGGGCATCAGCAGCTATTTCCGCGCGGACACTCTCGCGGTGACGGTTTTGCAGGATTTTTATCAGCATTTCCTGCTGTTCGTAGGACAGTTGTAAAGCAGTTTCTAGCACTTGGTCGAGGGTATTCATAGAGTTAGGCTATTAGCTCTAAGGTTGAACAAATTGCGAAGTTGAGTAAATTGTATCGCTTATTCAAAGACTAGGCTACACTAAAAAAATGTACTAAACTCGGTTTTGTCATGAGCGACAACATCATTACGATTGAAGCAGGTAAACGCAGTGGAAAGCCTTGCATCAGGCGAATGCGAATTACCGTTTATGATGTGTTGGGTTGGCTGGCTGCGGGAATGTCTCACGCAGAGATTCTAGACGATTTTCCAGAGTTGACGGAGGAAGACATTAGAGCGTGTTTAGAATTCGGCGGTTGAAACCGCTTCTTGTCAAACAAAGTCGGCCTCCGCAGACTATGAATTTAGTTTCAACCACGATGCCAGATGGTTGTACCATCCTTTTGATCGATCAAAGTAATCCCATTATCCTTAAGTTCGTTGCGGATGCGATCGCCCTCAGCAAAATCCCTAGCTTTCCGGGCATCTTTCCGCTGCTGAATCATCACCTCAATATCCGCATCACTCAAACCGTCAACAGCATCATTGCTATCACTTTCCGGCTGAACTTCTAAACCCAAAACCCCAGCCAAACTCACCAAAGTTACCCATTTTTGCTGCAACAAATCCGGCGAACTTTCTGTTTTTCCCTGATGCACTAAAACATTGCCTTCTTTGGCCAATTCCTTAGCCAATTCAAACAAAATCGTCACAGCGCCGGGAGTATTGAAATCATTGTCCATCGCTGATTGAAATTCCTGCACAGCTTTGCTATCCTGTCCAGTTTTCTCAACGTCCCAACTCAGTTGAGAACCGTAGCGCAGCCCAAACAGCAAACCTTCATTGATGGTATTCCAGCCATTTCTAGCGCTAGCGATCGCCTCTTCGGTAAAATCAATTTGACTGCGATACTGCGCCATCAACACAAACAGCCTCACCGCCATCGGTTCCACCGCTTTTGCATTCTCGCTTTGATTCTTACTCCCCCCCTTACCAAGGGAGTCTTCATTCTGACTCCCCCCCTTACCAAGGGGGGGCTGGGGGGGGTTAGATTCCAAATCACCCGACCAATTGCCCTCCAACAAATCGCGAATTGTAATAAAATTGTGCAAAGATTTCGACATCTTTTTGCCATTGACAGTCACAAAAGCATTGTGCATCCAATAATTAGCAAGTGACTTGCCAGTCGCGGCTTCAGATTGAGCAATTTCGTTTTCATGGTGCGGAAAAGTTAAATCGGAACCGCCGCAGTGAATGTCAATAGTTTCGCCCAAGCAATCGCGCACCATAGCCGAACATTCAATGTGCCATCCGGGGCGACCTTTTCCCCAAGATGAATCCCAAGCAGGTTCTCCGGGTTTAGCGCTTTTCCACAGGGCAAAATCAGAGGAATCTTGCTTTTTTTGAGCTTCTATTTCTGCGGTTTCCAATCTACCGCTAGCCCCGGCCTGCATTTCTTCCAACTTGCGGCCGGAAAGTTTTCCGTAATCGGCAAACTGCCTCACGTTATAGTAAACGTCGCCGCCGGAAGCATAGGCATAACCTTTATTTTCTAATTCGTGAATCAGCCGTTTAATGCCGTCGATTGTATGGGTGGCGCGGGGATATTCATCGGCCCTGAGAATATTCAGCTTGTCCATATCTACAAAATATTCCTCGATGAAGCGTTCCGCCACGGCTTCCATTGTGGAATTGGTTTCGCGGGCGCGATCGAGAATTTTGTCGTCAATATCTGTAAAATTCTGCACGTAGCGCACATCGTATCCCCGCCACATCAGATAGCGGCGCACCATGTCCCAAACAATGTAAGCGCGGGCGTGGCCGACGTGGCAGTAATCGTATACCGTAACGCCGCAGCAATACATCCGCACCTTTCCTGGTTCGAGGGGATCAAAAGGTGATTCGCGACGGGTCAAGCTGTTGTAAAGCGTTAGAGTCATTCGATTTTAGATTTTAGATTTTAGATTTTAGATTTTACAAGATTTACGCAGAAGCTCTATGTGTAGGGTGTGCAGTGCCCACCTTATCTGTATAGGTAGCGTCAAACCTTTTTTGGGTTCAGGAATGTTGGTTTGTAGTTGCGATCGCCCGTTAGCGAAGCTCGCACAAGAGTACCGCCCAACTGCCAGCCTACCAAATTTTGTACTAAATCTCCTCTATCCATAGTACCGCCCTGGCCGACTCAATCTCACATCTAATTCATGTCAGGGAATGTTGACAATTGTTTCCCTGACGATCCCCACAAGCGCTTAATTGTCAAGATTCCCTGACAAAGTGATCCCCAAAATCACGAAAATGCGTATAAGTACCCAGAATTAAAGGAAAAGACCCCTTGACCCGATCGCAAGTTGTCTGCAACATTGAGTCATGACAAAACGATCCCAAAGAAATGCTTCGATTAAGCAGCACTGGGAGTCGAATAGCGCGTGTGCTGCCAGCACAGCGTTGCTAGCAGCACCGATCGCACTCACAAAATCGATCTTGTCAATCAAGAATCGACAGATAAAGCTTTATTTAGATCGAACGGTGCGCGCAGAAGCCAATAAGTCCAAACCCCCGATCGCATTGGGGAAAAGACAAGCTAAAAACAAGCAAGGCTTCAAAGGTTGGAGAGATTTGGAAGCTCGATAATATGTGGATTAAAAAGAGTTTCTAACTCAAAAAGTCAACACATTTGTGTTGAAACGAAAAATCTAACCCGCCATCCTAAATTAGTGGAGAACAAACTCATGGCAAAAGAACGCCCACCATTAGAAGAGATGACTTTGCGACAACTCCGCAGAGTTGCTAGCGAATGTGGAGTCTCTCGCTACAGCCGGATGCGGAAATCGCAACTCCTGGCATCAATTCAAGAAATTCAGCGCACCAAATTTTCCTACAGCCCATCTCGCAAACTAGAGGCACAAGAAGCAGTGGAAGCAGCAAAGTTTGAACTCGGTCAAGAAGATAGAACAGGCGGTTCTTTGTCGTCTGTAGATGAAGGTTTAGCAGATTTGCCCAACGGCTACGGCGAAAGCCGGGTGGTTTTAATGCCCCGCGACCCAGAATGGGCCTACACTTACTGGGACATTCCCAACGATCGCAAAGAAGAATTGCGTCGCCAAGGAGGACAGCAACTCGCCCTGCGGATCTACGACGTTACAGATGTTAACCTCGACATTCAAAGCCCGCACAGCATTCAAGAATATCCCTGCGACGAACTGGCGCGGGAATGGTACGTGCCAATCCCCGTGAGCGATCGGGACTACGCGATCGACATCGGCTACCGCTGTGCAGATGGCCGCTGGCTGGTATTAGCTCGATCGGCAGAAGTCCGCGTTCCTCCCGTCTATCCCAGCGACTGGATTGAAGATCAATTCATCACCCTCGATTGGGAAGAAGAATTGCAGGGCAAAACCTTCGCGGAACTGGTTCCTCCGGCCAAGAAACTCGCACAAGCAGTCAATGGCGGTGGTTACAGCACCAGCAACGCCATCTACGAACAAATCTTCGGCATGGCAGAATCGGCAGAATCCCTGCGTGTAGCGGGTTCTATCTTCGGTTCCATGCAGCACGTAGCCGGTTCAGTCCAGCAAGTCGGCATCCACGAACAAGCTCTCAGTTCCTACGTGTTCCCCTCCGGCGTCGGAATGTGGGCGGCTCCCACCATGTCCGGCCTCACCGCGTCGGGTGTCGGTATGTCCGGCCTCACCGCGTCGGGTGTCGGTATGTCCGGCCTCACCATGTCCGGTGTCGGTATGTCCGGTCTCACCATGTCGGGTTTCGGTATGTCGGGTGTCGGTATGTCGGGAGTTGGCTTCGCCGCCCCGATGCGCCCCCGCCAGTTCTGGTTAGTTGCTGATGCCGAACTGATTGTCTACGGCGCCACCGAGCCTGACGCTACCGTCTACGTAGGCGGACAGCCGATTAAACTCAATCCTGACGGCACTTTCCGCTTCCAGATGTCCTTCCAAGACGGCTTAATCGACTATCCGATTTTTGCAGTAGCAGCAGACGGCGAACAAAACCGCGCCATCCACTTGAAATTCAACCGCGAAACCCCAGAACGGCGCACCAATACCAAGCAGGATGCTGTTGTGGAATGGTTGGGCTAATCGCTCGCGGTCGATCGAGCAGCGGGCGATCGTTCAGGTTTGTGCCAATTTTTTAACCATCACAAGGCATAGCCTCAGCCGATCGTGATTTGTTAAGGTTAATCCCAGACAACAACCCATAACACCCCCTATACACCGTTCTCCTGTTTTGAGGAGCGGTGTTTTTTGTATTTAGTTTGTATTTAGGACTTACTCAGAAACCTGGTTTTTAGAGCAGAATAGATCGTCGATCGGGCGATCGACAAAAGTTATACCAATGCTTAAAAGTAGGGATAAATATAGATTGGATGCGAGCATCTGTAGGGACTTAGGCTGGGTGTAAGTCCCTACTTTGTTTCATCTGAGATATTGCACAATTCTCAATTACTTGTTTAGGAACAGGCAAGATGCCTGTTCCACAAAAGATGAATTTCATTGTGGAACAGGCATCTTGCCTGTTCTTGACAATGGTGCAAGATGTGAGTTTCATCCGATTGACAACTGCTATATTAGACAATTATCTCAATATCTCTCTATAGATAGATGTCTACTAAACTCCCCTTCCACCTACTTAAATCAAAATGTGCACTCTTCACTCAAGCATTATTAAGTAAGCTAAAGTTTACGTGAACAAACCTGACGGTCAACTGAGTACAGTTAGACCGCAGGCTTCTTTTTCCTTTTTTTCAAAGGCTTTTTATAGTGAGGTAGTTCCACCCCCACTTGCTAATATAGTATCCGAGTATTTCCAGATTATCAAGGGATATACAGAAATAATTGTCGCTTTGGGTACCTACACCCGACGAGCCTTTCATCCCAAGGAGTAATTCCCAACGGGGTACTTCGCGCAGCGCTCAGATTAATCCCCTTTAAATATACCGAGGGACTTCCCGGCTGGTAGTTAAATTTTTATTGCACAAACTGGCTAAATCCAGCGAAACAAAAGAAAGCGAGTTATCAAAGAAATAAGGCGATCGCACCGCCATTTCTCAAAAGCAAATGCAAAAAATAAATTCCCCGCAGCAACGAAGCCAGAAGCGTCCCCGTCTTTTAGCCTTATTCGCTGTCACATTAGCCACCGTCTTGCTTTTATTTATTCTGCCGGCACTGACTCAACAGCCAGTCGCGATCACCATGTTAATGCAAGGTCAAGACCTTGTTAACTGGAAACCCTTTGTCAAAGAATTTGAACAGAAAAACCCCGACATTCGCATCAACCTCATAGAAGGGCCTTTTGACAGCAATCTCATAGAAAATCTTTACACATCTGCCTTTCTTTTAGGCGAATCGCCCTACGACATCATCAACATGGATATTGTCTGGGTTCCCAAATTTGCAGCCGCAGGTTGGGTAAGCGATTTGACAGACAGAATTCCCCCCGAACAACTATCAAAATTTATCCAAGGAAACGTCGAAGGCGGGCGGTATCGGGGCAAACTTTATCGAATTCCCCACGCTTCCGATGCCGGAATGCTTTATTACCGCAAAGACATTTTAGAACAAGCGAAAATTCCAGCCCCGAAAACCTTTGAAGAGATGGTAAAAATCTCTCAAAACTTGCAAAAACAGGGAAAAGCAACTTGGGGTTATCTGTGGCAAGGTAAACAATACGAGGGAGTATCTGCGATGTTTGTCGAAGTGCTCTCCGGTTTTGGTGGCTTCTGGGCTAACCCGCAAACTTTTGAAGTTGGGTTAGATAAACCAGAAGCAATTAAAGCAGTGGAATTTCTCAAAAATACGATCGCCTCTGGCATTTCTCCTCCCGGTGTCACCACCTACGGCGAAGAAGAAACCAGGCTGTTATTTCAAAACGGCCAAGCGCTGTTTTTGCGAAACTGGCCCTATGTTTGGAAGCTGGCAAATGCCGAAGGATCGAATGTTAGAGGTAAAATTGCGATCGAGCCAATGCTCAGCAGTACCGGTCAAACAGGCGGTTCCTGCTTGGGCGGCTGGGGCTGGGGAATTGCCAAAACCTCAAAACATCCAGAACAAGCGTGGAAAGCAATTGAGTACCTTACCAGCGAGGAAACCCAGCGCAAATTTATTTTACAAACCGGTTTAGTTCCCAGTTACAAATCCCTATTTACCAACAAAGAAATAGTCGCCAAATATCCCCACTACCCGCAACTGCTAAAAGTAGTGGAACGATCATCTTTGCGCCCGCCCCTGGCACAATACGCTCAAGCTTCTGATATTTTGCAGCGCTATTTGAGTTCCGCTTTTACCGGGAGAATGAGTGCAGAACAAGCAATGAAAGCAGCCGCTAGCGAAACTCGCAATTTATTAGGTAGTTTGAAACAACCCCAAGCTTCGTAAATTTGACATCTTGCCTCTGTCAGAAACAGGCAAAATGCCTGTTCCACAAAGAGTTAGAAATAGGCAAAATGCCTGTTCCACAAAGAGTTAGAAATAGGCAAAATGCCTGTTCCACAAAGAGTTAGAAACAGGCAAGATGCCTGTTCCACAAAGAGTTAGAAACAGGCAAGATGCCTGTTCCACAAACCAGTTAATTCAATTGTGGGGAGTAGGGGTTGGGCTTCTAGCCCGCCCAAAAATAAATTAAAGGTGAACAAGATGCAATTAGACAAGATGCGACAGCGCGAACAAAAAACCGGATGGATATTAGTAGCACCAGCTTTGATAATTCTGATGCTAGTATTTGCTTACCCAATATTGCGGGCTTTTTGGCTGAGTTTATTCACCCAAAACCTCGGTACAGAATTAAAACTGGTTTTTTCCGGTTTTGCTAACTACAGTCGAATGTTAGGTGACGGGCGTTTCTGGCAAACTTTAGGCAACACCACAGTATTTACTGTCGCCTCTGTTGTGCTGGAATTAATTCTCGGTATGGGCATTGCCTTAGTCTTAAATCAATCCTTCCCAGGGCGCGGCATTGTTCGCACAATCTCCCTGCTACCTTGGGCGTTGCCCACTGCATTGATGGGAGTAGCTTGGGCGTGGATTTTTAATGACCAATACGGGGTAATTAACGACATTTTGAGGCGATTGGGATTGATTCAAAATAGCATTAGCTGGCTGGGAGATCCGACTTTGGCAATGATGGCAGTGATTACAGCGGATGTGTGGAAAACTACGCCCTTTGTCAGCTTGCTTTTGCTAGCAGGATTGCAGTCAATTCCCGGTGATTTGTACGAAGCACACGCGATTGACGGCGCGAGTAGCTGGCAGAGTTTCCGTCAAGTTACCGTGCCCTTGCTGATGCCCCAAATTGTGATTGCTGTGCTGTTTCGATTTGCCCAAGCTTTCGGCATTTTTGATTTGATTCAGGTGATGACGGGAGGGGGGCCGGCGGGGGCAACGGAGACGGTTTCTATCTACATTTACAGCACGGTAATGAGGTATTTAGACTTTGGGTATGGGGCGGCTTTGGTGGTGTGTACTTTTTTGATGTTAGTGGCAGCAGTTGCGATCGCCACTTATCTGTTATCGAGAGCCCGCATCAATTGATTTTAGATTTTAGATTTTAGATTTGAGATTTGAGGATTGTAGATTGTAGATTTTAGATTGCTGAACGGTTTAAATTTTTCCTTTCATTGGTATAAATTATGTCGATCGCCCGCGAACAACCTAGCAAAAAAACCTTTGACATCCGGCAATTAATCTTGCCAATCTCAGCGCTCTTAATTGTCGCATATTTCCTTGCACCCATTATCTGGCAAGTGTTAACTTCTTTCAAAGTAAATGCGGATATTTCGGCGATTCCCAACGTCTACATTCCCAAACGAATTACTTTCGAGCATTACCTGTCGCTGTTCCAGCGCCGCCCGTTTGCACTTTACATTTTAAATAGCGCTTTTGTTTCCATTACTTCAACATTGCTGTGTTTGGCTGTAGGCGCTCCTGCAGCTTACGCTTTAGCCCGGTTGCGGCTGTGGAGCGAGAGAATTATCCTGGCAACTGTGACGATTGTAACGCTATTTCCGGCGGTGCTGCTATTTTTGGGACTGCTGGAAATTGTCAAAGCTTTGGATTTAGGCAATAATTATTTAGCCTTAATTATTCCTTACACTGCTATCAATTTGCCGCTGACAATTTTGGTGATGCGAAGTTTCTTTCAACAGTTGCCAAAAGATTTGGAAGATGCGGCTAAAGTTGACGGCTACAACACTTTTCAAATGCTGTGGCAAATCGTGCTACCGATGACATTTCCCGCGTTAGTCACAACGGGAATTTTGACGTTTATTTCAGCTTGGAACGAGTTTATTTTTGCACTGACATTTATGACTCGCGAATCTCTGAAAACTATTCCCGTCGCAACTGCTCAACTCAGCGGGGTGTCAGTCTTTGAGATTCCTTACGGCCCGATCGCCGCAGCTACCGTTTTGGGAACTTTGCCCTTGGTTTTGCTGGTTTTGGTGTTCCAGCGGCGCATTGTTCAGGGTTTAACTGCGGGGGCGGTAAAAGGATAGTTTAGAACTGGTTCCTAGGCTCTGCCTGGGAACCGATATCTAGAGGCTCTGCCTCGCTTGTTAAACAGGAAAATTGGAGGCAGAGCCTCCGGATATGCGTTACCAGGCAGAGCCTGGAAACGAGCAAACAGTCAAAACAAGCAACAGAAGATTAATCCGTGTATCCGTGTTTATCCGTGTCGTGCTGTTCTTACCAATTTCCAATTACCCATTAAAAATCATGGCAAAATTGCAACTCAAAAACCTCAATAAAACCTACAGCCCTAAAGTAGTTCCCGTGAAAGACATTAGTTTGGATGTCAGCGAAGGGGAATTTCTGACTTTGTTGGGGCCGTCGGGGTGTGGTAAATCTACGACGCTGCGGTTAATTGCAGGGTTGGAACAGCCGACTAGGGGGGAGATTAGAATTGGCGATCGCGATGTCACTTATCTCAGGCCGGGCGATCGCGATATTGCAATGGTTTTTCAAAGTTACGCGCTGTATCCGCACATGACAGTATACGAGAATATGGCGTCGAGCCTCAAACTTCGCAAAATCTCCTCCAGCGAAATCAATCGGTTAGTGACAGAAGTTGCGACATCCCTCGGATTGACGGAATTAATCGATCGCAAACCAGGAAAACTATCAGGCGGACAGCGGCAGCGAGTGGCCCTCGGCCGCGCATTAGTGCGCCAACCGGAAGTATTTTTGCTCGACGAACCTTTGAGCAATCTCGACGCATTATTACGGGAAAAAGTTAGGGCCGAACTTAAACAATTATTTTCCTCACAAAAAGCTCCTGTAGTGTACGTAACTCACGACCAAACTGAAGCAATGACGCTTTCTACAAAAGTCGCAGTTCTCAACAGCGGCAACGTGCAGCAGCTCGATCCGCCACACTTAATTTATACTCGTCCGGCAAATCAGTTTGTAGCTGGTTTTGTGGGCAGCCCGCAAATGAATTTGCTAGTGCTTAAATGCCAGGGAAATTTTGCTAAGTTGGGGGAGTTTGGAGTTCCACTCCCAAATATGCCGACTGTGCCGCCAGAAATTGTCTTGGGAATTCGCCCCGAACACGTCGGCTTTGCAGATGTAGAGGCCGGCAATATGTCGGCCCCAGAGGCAATTAAAGGTGAGGTTTATTTAGTGGAAAACTTGGGAATGCAAAATTTAGTTAGCGTCCGAGTTAAAGGTTTGGAGTCAGTAACGGTGCGGGCTTTGCTGCCAAATGACCGCCACTGGAATTCAGAAATTGTAGAGCTGGTTTTTCCGTCTCAGTTGCTGCACTGGTTTGACGTGAAAACGGGCGATCGCTTGCAATAAGAATTTGCCCTGCATACCATGCTTGATTAAAAATTGTCTAACCATGTGTATAAAAATATGTTTTTTGCTTCTAACTAAGTTATGACTTTAGTTAGAGGTAGAACTATTTGGCTGCTGTTAACGTGATATTCATGTGTGAAAAAGCTAATTGGCTGACACATAGGTTGCGTGTTTAGCAGATTTTATCGCTAACCTATAACTCTATTTAGGTGGTCGATCGCAAGTTAAAGCTAAGTTGGCTTTACCTCGCATTAGCTGCTAAATTTGGAGCGAGTCAATTAGATGAAAAAATGTTGAAAATTATCACCAATTAACTTCGGGAGTATTACTGAGATGAATTTGATTTCCACAGCCATTGCTCGAATTAGTTCCCTGCTTAAGGGCTTTCAAATTAAGAGTTTTTTGAGTGTTGTCCTAGTCGGTTTTTTGCTGCTAACAACAAATGTTGATTCGGGAAGCAGTAACAAAGGTTTTGGCGCGCAAGCCAGCTCAAAGTCTGAGCTCAACAATCCTGAAAGACCCCAAACAACACGGGAATGGAGGCAAGAAGCTCGCGAAACCTCAGACTCTCCCGGCGAACGAGCTCAGAAGATTGGCCAAGAAGCAGGAGCAGCCGTGAAAGAAATGGGGGAGATGTATCAAGACACTGCTAAGAGAAGTATCCGCGAATTAAAGGATTAGTAGCTCCACCTAAAAAAATATAACACTGAGAAACCTGATTGCTTTCGGGGCGCAGCCAAGAGTGCTCGCCCTTCCGGGTTTCTGGACACCTGAAAAGTTTGACGTTTAAAATAGGTTGAGCTAGTTAATACGACAGACGCAATCAAGTAGGCAATCATAAATAAACTAGAACAGATGCTCAAAAACCCAGTTTCTCAGGTGAAACTGGGTTTTTGAGTTGGAAGTCTTTTATGTTAAATCAAATCCATTGTGACTTAGCTAGCCTCTGGAATACGAGTTCGAGGTCAAACTACGCAAACTTTCGTCTCTTTCCCTTTAGACGAATAAATAAGTGGTAAAGCGCTTAGGTTGCACCTAACATCTTGCACCATTCTCAGGAACAGGCTTTTCGGCCTGTTCCACAAAGAGTGAATTTTCTTGTGGAACAGGCATCTTGCCTGTTCATACAAAGCTTATTGAGAATGGTGCAACATCTCAGTTGCACCCTACATATAGAAGTTGCAGGTAATTCCTGATGAATAAACATCTTAACAGTCTTTGCTTAACCGGCCTGCTGTTCATCCTGCCTGTTTGTTCTGCGACAATTGCCGGCGCTCAACTTCCCGAAACTTCGGAGACTAATGCCAAGCAAACAAATCTCCTCAAAAATGAACTATTTTTTGGCTTAACCAAACCGGGATGCGAGACAATTTATGAATCAGAATAGCAGGAGTTTGTCAAGGCAGTTATTACCCCTCGCTTTCGGGAATGGCTAACCGTATTAGACGGCTCAGGGCAGTTTCTCAACAGATCGGGAATTCTGATTAGAGAAAACTCTAAAATAGTTATTTTAATTTATGAAAGGAGTCCTAAAAAAAATCAAGCTATTCAGGAAATTATCGAAACTTACAAGCGCACTTTCCAGCAAGAGTCAGTGCTGCGGGCAACCAGCGAAGTTAAGGTTTCTTTCTGATGTGGTCATCCAATCAGCGTATTTATGATATTATTCGTGGTAATCAAGGTCATATCCTCAAAGATACGTAGGGTGCGGGTGCAAGAAAAATCATAATTTGTGGGTATCGATCGCAGACTGCAAAAAATCGCTATAAAAACCTGGCCGGGAGAAAACAAAAATATGATGAATGACGGCAACCAAAAAGCTGAAGCGCCTGAAACTGAGGATGCACAAAATTTGTCCGGCATGGCGAAAGCTTTTCTTGTGAACGTGGCTTGGTCTTACGCAGAGGCATTGGAGCTAATGAAACGATCGCGAAATCCACAGGAACCAGCGCCGCAATCTCCTATAGAACAAGTCGAACCCGATACTGAAAAAAATTAATGAAGGACTATTAATGCGATCGATTTGCCAAATTATCTGGGGGTGCGATCGCAATAGTCAATTAGCTGTTTTGAGTTAAGAACAATCTACTCAGAACAGCGAACTGTGCAGCTTAAGCCGAATTTGTATTGGATTTTACAATAAAAAAAAACTGAAAGCCCCGTGACCCTTCAACAAGCTCAGGAAAAGCTTTAGTCCGGGGATGACAACTGCGTTGCAGGTTGGAACCTCAACCTATATCTATCCCTAAAAGGGATTTAAACTACACTAATGTACGGTTTTACCGCTACAGTGTACAAAACAAATAACCAATTTTTAGATCGGTCTCATGTCTAATTCAAAAATGATTGGTAAAGCGATCGCAAGTAGCCTTTGCTTGGGCATCCTCATTAGCTTCAACGCCGCCCTCGGTTCAGCATCCGCAGCAACACCAACAATTGCCCAAGAAACAGCAGCCCCGGCCGCTAGCACCCTCGACCAGCAACTCTTAGGCCAATGGCAAGGCACTGTTCCCTCCGGTCAGTCTTTCACCTTCGTCTTTGCCCCAGAAGGCAAATTGTTTCTCATGGCTAAAGGCCCCGATGGAGCCGCCCGCGCCAAAGAAATGAGGTACAAAGTTAATCTCGGTGAAAAACCGATGCACATTGATGTCGGCCTCAGCAGCACAGAAACCGTTGAGACTGTTTTTGAGTTGACTCCCGAAGGTCAAATGCGGCTTCAGTTGCAAGGCACGAATCCCGGACAGGCGAGGCCTAATTCCTTAAACGAGCAGGCAACTGTGTTTAAAAAGGTCTCCGAGGCCACTGCACTGCCTGCTGACACTCAAGTCATCGGTTTTTAAGGAAAATTGCAGGCAGAAGTATAATTTGGTGAAAAAACGGTTGCTAATTTTGGGGGGGACGGGGGATGCTGCGGAACTGGCGGTGAGAGCGTCTCAAATTGCTGATATAGAGGTGGTTTCTTCGCTAGCAGGACGCACTCAACAGCCTTTTACCCCCAAAACGGGTACGGTGCGAATTGGGGGGTTTGGTGGGGCGGCTGGGCTGGCGGCGTTTTTGCGCGTTAGCTCAGCCCGCCCCTACGGGGACTACGCCAACGGAGACGATCGCCCGATCGACTTCTTAATCGATGCTACTCATCCGTTTGCGGCTCGGATTTCTGCTAATGCTGCTGTTGCTGCTGCTGAATGTAATGTGCCCTTTTTGATGCTGGTGCGGCCTGCTTGGGAGAGGGTGGAGGGCGATCGCTGGATTGAAGTTGCGGGCCACTCGGAGGCTGCGAAGGCTTTATTAGGGCTGTCTCAGCGGGTGTTTCTGACGATTGGTAGGCAGGAATTGGCTGCTTTTGCTGGTTTGGATGCTATTTGGTTTTTGATGCGGGCGATCGATCCTCCGGCAGTCAATTCTCCTATTCCTAATGGTAAGTTGTTATTAGCAAGGGGGCCTTTTTCTTTGGATGAGGAGCGCCAATTACTATTAGAATATCAGATTGATACAATTGTTAGTAAAAACAGCGGGGGCGCTGCTACTTATGCGAAAATTGTGGCGGCTAGGGAACTGGGAATTCCGGTGGTGATGGTGCAGCGGCCGCCGATTGGGGATGTTGAGCAGGTTGCTGATGTTGCAGGGGCGATCGCTTGGTTAGTTAAGCAGTTATCAGGACTTTGATAACTTCGTGTTCGGGTAGGGGAACCATGACTTCTAATGTTCTTTTGCTGTAGGAAAGTCGGGATGCGCGACTTTCTCCTAATTCGGTTTGTAGGGTTTCAAACATCGGCCAGGTTATCTCTTTGAGTTAATAGTTGGTTTCCTGGCTGGATGATTATTTGTTTTAGTTCTAGCTGCATATTTTGACATTTTTAAGGGGATTGGAAATATAAAATAATTTAAGTTAATAGATTTTAGCAATTCAGAACTTATGCGGAATTGCTGTTAGAGATTAAGATTAAATTTATTGAAAACTAGGGTAGCGTTGGGCAATCATTTCCTTCAGCAGTTCTCATGCCTCCTATGATAGTTTCCACGATCGCACACTGCTTAGCACCACCGTTAACAGTAGAAACTGTGGCAACAAATCGACGAACATTTGGATTTGCTGATGTATCTAACGGAAGTTCATTTACATTACCCAGATAGTCAAAAACGATCGAGTTTGCAGGTGCAGGCGCATTATGACGAAGTGCAATGGTGCCGGGTGGAATTTCGCCTCCACCATCTAAGGTCTGCGTACTACCACCCGTAGCTAGTGGGGGGGTAAACGTAATTTTTGGCGGATCGACCGTTGTATCAAATGTAACAGTGATATCGCGCTTAGTTCGCTTTGCTTCGCTTTGTGCAAGTCGTAATGATTGGAAAACGCGATCGTTGACAGTGCGAACTCTTTGTCTGTTGATGAATCCCTGCCAGCTTGGAGCCGCGATCGAGCTGAATATACCTATGATTAACGCTATCACGAGCACTTCTAGAAGGGTGAATCCTCCATCATCTTTTCTGGATGCAGTT
Source organism: Microcoleus sp. B4-C1 (assembly GCF_036705285.1). Taxonomy (NCBI): domain Bacteria; kingdom Bacillati; phylum Cyanobacteriota; class Cyanophyceae; order Oscillatoriales; family Microcoleaceae; genus Microcoleus; species Microcoleus sp. B4-C1. The sequence goes on from NZ_JAUBUC010000061.1 coordinate 33,502, forward strand.
TTGTTGAAATTATGGCTGGGCTTGGCAGCCGAGTTATGCAAAAGTTTTAATAATATGGGTGGGGTTTTCATGGTATTCTCCTATTGTTTATCGGCGGGCGGCGATTCGGAAATGTGTTTCAGAAATCCGTTATTTTCCTAACCCACCTAAACCTTGTACTTGCACGGTTGCTGTTGGGAAATATGCCGATTTCGTGGCCTCATAATCAGCATCAGTTTGAATGCGGCGCAGGCTGTTTCCTCTGAGCGTCACTCTGGCTATGTTTTTAGATGTATCAACACAAGCGTAAAAGCTGTGGTTTGAGCTGTCCGTTATTAGTAAATTGTTTGCATTGAATGTTGCTGGTGGTGGTGGTGGTGTTACGGAAAGAAGAGTTTGACACTGAGTTCCGGTTGGTATTGGAACATTAGTGCTACTGTAGTGGATGTAATTAACCAATACTTCAGGATCTGGAAAATTTGCTCCCATCGTCACATTTACTGTGGGCTTATTAAAGTCAAAGTCTTTATTAAATGCCTTACTGCCTTCTTGACTATCACTTAAATCTGCCGCATCGTAATAAGGTTTTGTGGGATCTATGGTGTAGGGATTTCTAACTGGCTCCCTAATTTCATAGCGAGCAATACGGGTAGGACAATTGCCTCCTGAAGGCTGACACCAAATAGAGTTAGGAGCAGTATCTCTGATCTGGTAGTAAGCCACTAAGGATAGTACATAAGTGTCGTTGCACTCACTACCGTTAGCTGGACAAGCGCTTGGTGTTTTTGCACTAACAGTCGAATTAATAGGAACAGCATTTTTAATTAGCTGTCGCTTCCAGAATACTAAAATTGGAGTACCTGTGGTATTTGTAGGAGCCGGAGGAAGTTGAGTCGCGGGGTTAATAGCAGTGATTCCTGCCTGATCGTAAATATAAATAGCTTGACTCAAATCTTGGGCGATGAAATCAACGGCTGCCTGAAGGTCTTGCTCGGTATTTGACTTGACTTGTTCCCTCCTGTCGGTATTGAGCATATCGACTACAAAACCGAGCATCGGCGTAATGATTAAAAACGCCATAATTGCTCCGACTAATAGCTCGACAAGAGTCATCCCCTTTTCTGTTTGAGCTGGCCCTGAGCGGTTTCGCTGGTACTGAGTTTTTAGAAGCAACCTGAGTAAAGTTTTCATTTTGACTGTTTCCTTTGTCCAATGGGGGGAGCGATTTTAAATTTAATAACGGGGACTTTGATTATTACTGACATGGGCCGTCATTAATGCGAGTACACAAACTGTTGTAAGCACCTTCTCTATCGCTAGCACCTATTTCTGTTCTCATTTCTACCAAAGGCGCTCGGAGATTTCCCAGCCCTGAGCTAGTAATTCCTTGCTGTACTTGTCGGTTTGGGGCGTTGACTTGAATACTTCTCTGAGTTGTTAGTGCTCCGACGCCACTAGCAAAAGAACTAGCCCTGTAAACCCGAACAATTAAGCTGTAACCTGTTTTTGCCGGATTTGTAGCAGCGGGTAAGTTGTTATAGTAGTAGCCCTGAACTACAAGGTCTTGATTGCTGTCAGTTTCACACTTTTCAGTTGTTACATCTTTTTTGTCTATGTCTATGCAGTAAAGAGCGTTGACGTTGGTTGGAGCGGGAGTGTCCTCTAATTGCTTGGTTGTGGACTGAGCAGGAAACCCGTTAGCACCTTGTTTAAGCGCCTCAGACCTGAGCGCCTCAATATAGGTTTGGGCGGCTTGAGTAGCCATTTCTATCCGTTTGGCTTGTACGCGAGTTGCTACTGAGAAAGCCATCACGGGGGCGATCGCAATCATCAGTACCGAAACTACAATCATCGCTACCAATGACTCGATAATCGTGTAGCCGGCTTCTTCAGACTTCTGTAAACTACTGTGTGGCTGTTGGCGTTTTATCATAGTAAGCACTCCGTATTGGGAACTCAGGAATGTGAGGGTTTAAAGGTCAGGGAAGTTAAAGACAGCCTGCTGGTTTAGGGCCGTCATTTACAGCATATATTCCAGATGGAGCGCGATTAGGGTTCAATTTTTCAGCGCACATTAAAGTTTTTACCCAATCATCATTCCGGCTGACTTCTCTGAAATATTCGTCAGGTTTTTTCTGAGAAGCAGGGAGAGTGAATTTTTGGGCAAACAAGTCAGGCGGCTGTGAAAGCAAACCTACATCAAATCCCCATTCCCGATCAGGCGGTACGAAATAGCCGATCGTACCACCTCCTGTTTCTATTTTGTAAGGGGTAGTGGGGTAGGTTGTGTCGTAGTCGAATAGCTTGGCCTTGAATAGAGAACCACCAGCAGGATCAATAACAGATAGGTAGGGAGCAGTGGCGTAAGAACTGCGCTTGAATTGGATAAACGAACCTGCGATCGAGTGAGTTAAGCCTTTCCAATTTTCCATAAAGCGCGGTAAGTTTTGCATACCACCATTGGTGTCGCCCAGGGTGGCAGAGATAGCCCGAGAAGGAACGTCATTGGAGGCGACTATGAGGTTAAACTCCGTCGGTCGTGCTTTTTGTATCCATCGCCTTTCGTTGGCGTTGAGGCCTATTCCTGGGGCCGCACCAGGGGCTGGATCAGTAGTTGTTGCCTGAATTTGCAAAGTAGGTCTTAGCTGTGGCTGCTCAACTGTATTAGGAACTCCGCTACTAACTGTTGGTAATTTGGCGTACAACAGAGGTTTATCATTGCCATAGTCCATTCCTCCTATTCGATTAGCATTGGTGGTTGTCGCATACCAAAGAGCGTTGTCTTTGGGCGGAGGCTGACTAGCGGCGGTGGGTACATTAAGCGCACCACTAGATATCGTTACATTGACGGGATTTCCTGTGGCGTAGTGAGCTACCTGGTTGCTACTATTAATTCCCAGTGCCACAGGGATAGTGCCATCCAGTACCAGCCTATTTTGGTTGGGACCTGCACTGTTTCGCAAAAAAGCGACGCGACGGGGATATCTGCGATCTGCTGGATCGATAGCTGGTCTAGCTGTTGTACCTGATAAAAGTTGATCGGCAGTGGTAATAGTTGCTGGGACAGCGCTTGTCGGTTCTATTTCACCATTAAATTCCCCAAGAGGAGCAGCATCAATACCAACTACCCAGTCATTAGGCCCGCAAGCTGAAACAGGCAACTTCCGGCAGATTTCCATTACATATTCTGGAAAATTAGCCCGTCGCTGAACTGGCGTAACGAAATTGTTGAAGTATGAACTATTGGGAGCAGCACCTGTGGTAGTCCTGTAGTTTGTGTCTGTTGGTGTAACGCTAGTCCCCGTGCTTTGCCCGAACTTTTCTTGGTTGAGAATGTCAAAAGCAGCACCGCTACTTAAACCGTTAGTGACGTAGTTGTTAGCACCAAAACCGTTAATCCTGCGAGCTGCTTTAGCCGTTACCTCCGTCTCTTTAACGTTAACGCCCGTATCGTTCGTAGTCCCATTTCCATTGAGGTCAAACCCGAAGTCAGCTTCATTAAAACCGACATCACTGGTGTCACCATCGCCATTCAAGTCATAGCCGACGATCGTGGTACCTGCATTATTTCTCAGGTCAAAATCTCCGTGATTGCGGACACCGTACCGGAAGCCATCCTGTAAATTACCTGACACTGGCTCAGAGAGTAGGGTAATCGCATCCGAGAGCACTGTTGCCGCTCGCCAATTATCGCTGCCAGCGCATTTGCCAGGGTATCGCGGATCATTGAAGCGACAAGCAAAATCGGGATCTAGGTTGGAACCGAGGCGACCGTAGAAATCGCTGGGAGTCCAACTAAAAGCCCCTTTAAATTCCCTCTTGGTGTGTTTGTTAAATTCGCCTTGGATGTACACCGGCAGGTTAGAAGTCAACAGCAAACCCTTCTCTTTGAGTACGTCTGTCACCGTGCTTACAGTTGTCGGGCGGCCCAAGCTAGATCCATTAATCAGCATAATTCCGTGGGGGCGGCGACTGGGGTCTAGCCGAGAATCCGTTGAGCTGCTTAGCTGGCTGCGGGTTGTATCAATGGCAGTGCCAAGACTATTGGGAGTACGATCGCTGCGATCGGGTGCTGCATCGTCACGGCTGGCATAAATTAGGCCGCTGTAAGGCAGCATATACTCCTTGTTAAGGGTGTTGATCTTGGGCAATCGATCGTAAGTGACCGAATTTTTGTTCCTTAGCTTATCGATATCTAATTGCGTGACCCGGATTTCTAGGGGTTGTCTTTCTGCTAGAGCAAGGTCGTATTGTCCGGTTAGCTGCGCCCTCTGAGCGCGAGCCATCAAGCCGGTACCAGTGGAAGAACTTAAGGGACTGCTAAGGCTATAAGTCTCGTCCACTGCAGTAGCTGGGTCGTCCTTGTCTATCGCCTTAACTTCCCTAGGATTGAGAAAAGCAACTTCCCGAATTGTCCCGTGGTCGAGATAGGTGGTAGCAAAGCCTGTAGTCGGATTTGCCAAAATTTTAAAAGAGCAAAGAGTAGAGTCGATCGCAGCTTTTTCCGACAAGCTGCGTTCTGCGTCCGCCTTCTGCAAAGCCTTCCTTAAGTTCTCGTTGACAAACCTACCGTCGGGGAAGACGAGACTGGCTTGATAATTCAAGCGATTCTCTGGTGTTCCTATTGAAGTGAGACTTGATGGATCAGTCAGGAGACTTGCCGTTAGAGTTGCACCGGTCGGTCTGGCGTCAGGAGGGCCGTAGACGATGCCGTTGTTGGATTTACCATTGTTATCGCTTCCCAATGGCAAATCTGGATGGTTGAGACTGGAATCAAATAAAGTTGTACCCTTCTTGTATCGGTAGCTCGGATCGTAATAGCTGCTGACACAAGCCAGCGGGCTATCAGCTAATTTAGCATTTTGATCGCTTGGGTTGTTTGCGTAGTGATAGATCGCACTTGCACGCATCCGCAAGTCGCCCTTAGCATACTGGGGAGTCTTGGGGTCAATAGTGCCGCTCAAATTTGATGTCAGAGGTTTGGGCAAAGTGCCCCAAGTAGCAGCCGTCAAATCAGTCCAGCCAGTACCAGCAGGATTATTGTTATAAACTTTAGAATTCGGGCCGGGTGACATCGGCATGGAGTCGGGCCAAACAACAGGGAACTTTTCTACAGCAGTAGTTGCCGGGTTGTCGTAGAACTCCGATACTGCATTCGCAGCAGGGTTGAAGACTTTGGGAGGTGGCAGAAAAGAGTTTGTGCGCTCGTAAACACCCGCACCCGTAATTACCCGCAATCCGCCAATGCCATCAACTGCTGTTTGAGGTGCTTGGGCCGCACTCTTTTCCCAGAAGCCGTCTCTCTCTGCTCCCCCTACATCAGCGAACTGCCTCACTTGCGGTTCTCGGTAGCGTTGGCCCCCATCCAGCCAGTTAACTCCCAATGTGTCTCTTCCTTCCTCACCTTCACCCACAAATTTGGGAGGGTCCAAATCGCTTCTCCACCTTAGTGCTGGTAGATTATTGCCTACGACTATGCGATCACCTAACTCGGATTCTTTATTATCTTCCTCTACCTTTTCCGGGCTGTTGGCTTGCAGCCTTACACTTGTATCGAGGTTAGTGTTGCTGTCCAAAGGCATAACCCAGGGATCCACCGGTCGCAGTTCCTCCCCTGTACCACCGAATGGAGATGAAGTCACCACTTTTGTTACAGGATCGACAAAGCCAGCCAATGCGTCTCCAGTGGCCGACACTTCTGCAAAAGGCACTTTCCGCGTCCGCAATCTAAAGTAAGATTCCAGCTTTTCGCCTCGAATCTCGTTTTGACGATCGGCGCTGGGAGCAGTGGGGTCAGTTTCTTCTTGAACTTGTGTGGCAATAGCATTTTTAACTTCCTGGGGATCGGAAGCAGGGGCATTTTTTTGCTGTTCGGAAACTAACAAACCGATGCGATCGGAATAAGCCTTGTTATTGTACATGACCCCCAAAGCACCATCTTTGTAGGCTACAGATTGGTCTGTGGCCCCTTTAATTGCTTTTGTGGTGACTGGATCGGTAGCCTCCTTCCCAAATAGATGCACCGCTATGTCTTTGCCAGTGTTGCCACTACTTCCCGACCAGCCGTTAACCACATTACCGCTAACGACTATTTTGCTATTTTCTAGGTCGTAGAAACAAGATTCTTTGCTGCTAACGAGATAGAATGCCACCGGACCATTAAAAGTCGTAGTGACCATAAAGTTACTGTTAGTAAATATCCGTCCGTTCAGACGCAGTGCCGGACCTGGAGATACTTCTAAATCATCTTCATAAACCACCGCATTATTTTGTAGTGGAATGCGTTTTTGGTCTTGTTGATACTCCAAAGCAGAGAAACTTGGAGATCCTTTAAATATTTCGTAGTCGTCAGGTTGAGTGACTCCCGTAATATTACTAATCGGCACGTTCACTGTGTAGACAAAGAAGCTTTTTTTTAGTACGCCCTCTGCTTTGTACCAGTCCGTACTGCCTACCAAACTAGCGCTAGTACCTGCTGCGGCCTTGCAGATCGCGTTGGTAGAACCTTGGGATACCGACATAGGAGGGGTTCGGGCTTCTAAACCCTTTCTAGCTCTATTAAACTCTCCTGTGTTCAGCTCGCGAGGTGGGCTGCGAAAATATATCCCGTATAGAGTGTAGGTATCAAATTTCCCATTGTTGTCAGTATCTACAGGGAACCTCCAAGCGGTATTTATCCTCTCGCTTTCATTAATTTTAGTTAGATCGGCAGGGGCAGGCTCAATTACCTTTGAATTATCAATATCAACCTTAACCTGTAGAACATCCTCATCTCCAAATTTAAAGCGATCTGAATCCAGCGCTTGGTAAACGCTCAAGTCTGATGGTGTATCAAGTGTTCCGCTTCCTTGAGGGGATAAAGCGTACTGAATTTTCGCTTTCGCCCGATCGAGCGCCGGAGTCGCCGCCGCCAGCACCTGCTGGTTCACGCGCACGTTACGCGCCGTATTTGCCCGATCGAACGATCGCAGGGTAATCGCCACAGTCAACAAAATCACTACCAGCAACACCATCGTCACCGTCGGCAGCACAAACCCCGCCACCGGCAGTCTCGCCCTCCGGCCCATAGCCATCAGGGTTTGCAGCATTGCTCTCATCAGCCGCTTCGCCCCGGATCTGGTAACACCAGCAATCCGCCGCAGCAGGGATACGATAACTTTGGATAATTTGCTCTTAAACATTGACGCCTTCCTGAATAATTTCAGAGATGGTATTGCTGGTAGTTACTGCTCGACAGTACAATCCCATCTTTATTGTTCCCATTTTCCACAACCTGCATATCAGCCTCTTGCACAAATTTTAATTTGTACCTTGGCTGAAAAATAAAACCCACAAACCCACAACCAAAATCGCCGCCGATAATATATTTTTCAGCGAAAGATTTGCCCCGCAGGGATTAGATATTCCTAACTCCACTCTAATCTAGTTAAATTGAAATGTCAGGGGTCAATCGATTTTCGATTTTCGATTTTCGATTTTCGATTGACTTGCGCGAGATAAATGCGGGGGCTTGAGGATTTTCGATTTTCGATTGACTTGCGCGAGATAAATGCGGGGGCTTGATACCACCTTTGAAATTCGTGGTCAGACCCAGAGTGAATGCGATCGCCCAAAAACAGCGATCGCGATCGTATCCGATGTATTTCCCAGCCCCTATCTGGCCGGCTTTGTTGTTGTGTTCGCCTTGCTAGCGCTTTTCAACCACCGGAATCTACAATCACGATCGGCCGATCGAGTAGTTAAGCCTGTCAGCGCGATCAAATCTAAATTGGGCGATCGAATTGCCGTAATGCCCCTAAGTGCGATCGAATTGCCCTAATGCCCCCAAGTGCGATCGAATTGCCCTAATGCCCCCAAGTGCGATCGAATTGCCCTAATGCCCCCAAGTGCGATCGAATTTCCGTCATGCCCCCAAGTGCGATCGAATTTCCGTCATGCCCCCAAGTGCGATCGAATTTCCGTCATGCCCCCAAGTGCGATCGAATTTTCGTCTTGCGCCCCAGCCCGCCGGGGGTTAAAAACCCCCGTCTCATAGCTAAAGTCCTCTAAAGAGGACTAATCAAATATTAAGATATTAGATATATAAATACATCTTCAGTCCTTTTCAAAGGACTTGCGCTATGAGACGGGGGTTTTAACCCCCGGCGGACAATCGGTACAAATGCCAAATCCGAAACACTGTCAGTACAAGTGCCAAATAAACCTAGCATCCCCACCCATGAAACAACCCCCCAAACCCCCCGACTTCATCATCATCGGCGCCCAAAAAGGCGGCACAACATCCCTGTACAATTACCTAATCCAACATCCCCAAGTCGCCCCCGCAGTCCAAAAAGAAATCCATTACTTCGACTTCAACTTCGACAAAAGCCCCGACTGGTACTACGCCCAATTTCCCCAGCCCCAAACAAGCGAAAATCTAGTAACCGGAGAAGCCAGCCCCTACTATATCTGTCACCCCCAAGTTCCCCAGCGAATTTATGATTTATGTCCCAAAGTTAAAATAATCGCCCTGCTGAGAAACCCAGTAGAACGCGCAATCTCCCACTATTATTACTATATCAAAATAGGCTACGAATCCCTATCATTAGAAAGTGCGATCGCCGCCGAACCCGAAAGACTCAAAGGCGAAATAGAAAAACTCCAAGCCAACCCAAACTACTACAGTTACGAACACCAACACCACAGTTATCTAACCCGCGGCATTTACGCCGATCAACTCCCAGCCTGGATGAAACTTTTTCCCAAATCACAACTTTTAATCCTCAAAAGCGAAGACTTATATACCAATCCCTTCGGCACATACAACAGCGTCTTAGAATTTCTAGAATTGCCGCCGCACCAACTACAAACCTACGAAAAATACAACGCCACCCAATATACCCCCATCAGCGAGACAGTATACGACCAATTGAGAGCATATTTTCGATCGCACAACCAAAGACTAGCCCAATTGTGCGATCGAGACTTCGGCTGG